>CAYNDW010000412.1:0-6123 GCA_964395375.1 uncultured Cytophagia bacterium | reverse complement strand
GGGATTGGTGCTGCGGGCGTGGTGGTGGTGATTCGATGATCGAAGGGGAGGCAAGCATCATGAAACAGGCTATGTCTGTGGCTCTCGGAATCGTGCTGTTGGCCGGGCTGTTCGGCTGCGGAGGTCCCGAAGAGCAGAAAGCCAAATATCGCATGCGCGCGCAAGAATACTTTGAGCAGGGCAATTTCTCCAAAGCCCGTGTGGCGTTGCGAAATGTGCTGAAAATCGATCCCAAAGACGTCGACGCCACGTTTCTCTACGCGCAGGTGGAGGAAAAGGAGCGCAATTGGCGCAATGCCGTGGCGGGGTATCAGCAGGTTGTGGAGATGAGCCCGGATCACGATCGCGCGCTCGTCAAATTGGCCAAATACTATCTGGAAGCGCGCGCGTTGGAAGAGACGACGCAGATCGCGAATCGGATTCTGGCGAAGACGCCGGGACATGTTCCGGCGCAGGTGTTGCAAATTGCCGTGACGGCGGTTTCGGGCCGAGTGAACGAGTCCATCGGTCAAGCCGAGCGGTTGATCGCTACGGCACCCACTGATACCGATGCGGCGCTGCTCATGGCGTCGTTGTACGCTGCCAATCAGCGTGGAGAGGAAGCGGTGCCGCTGCTCCGTCAAGTTTTGAAGGCCAAACCCGGCGATCTGGAACTTCTCGATGCTCTGGCAATGACCTTGATCAAGCTGGGACGAATGGATGAAGCGGAGTCGACGCTGCAACAAATCGTTGCGCTGGAGCCGACAGTATTGAATCACCGGCTGCGGCAAGTGGCGCTCTACGATCAGCAGCAGCAGTACGACAAAGCAGAGGCGGTGCTCAAAGACGCGATACGGCTCGATCCTGAGAATGAAACGCGTCGATTGGCGCTGGTCGAATATGTGGCAAAACGGCGCGGGCTCGATCAGGCGGAAAAAGCTTTATTGGAGGCCCGCAAAGACCTGCCACGCTCAGCCAAGGTGTGGTTCGCAGTCGGGGGCCTCTATGAATCGACGCAACGTGTCGACAAGGCCCGCGAGACATATCGCGCAATTCAGGATGAATATCAGAAGAAACCTGAGGGGCTTGAGGCGCAGGTCAAACTCGCCAGCCTCGATTGGGTTGCAGGCAAGGCTGGCGATGCGGAGCGCCTGATTCAAGAGGTGCTGAAGGAAAACCCTCGATCTTCAGAAGCGTTGTTTTTGCGCGGGAAAATCGCATTGCAGCGCGGGAACGGAAAAGACGCCACGCAGGACTTCCGATCTGTGCTGAAAGATCAGCCTGAATTGGCCGATGCGCATGTCCTGCTTGCGCGAGCCTATCTGACGACGGACGAGATGGGGCTTGCGCGTGAAAGTTTAGATAGGGCGCTCAGCTTGAAGCCGACGTTGGTAGAAGCTCAGGTGATGCTGGCAGGTCTCGATGCGTCCGCCGGCCATATCAAAGAAGCGCGAAACCGGTTGGATCCGCTCATTGCCCGTGACCCCGGTAACCTGGCGCTCTTGGGCATGATGTTCCAGCTTCAGACTCAGGAAAAAGACTGGGGACAAAGCCAACACACGTTGACGAAGTTGCGGACCGCCGGCGCGGACAAGGCCGCAGCAGACTTGGCGGAAGGGCACCTGGCTATGGCTCAACAGCAATGGGAGATAGCGGAAGCTGCCTATGCCCGCGCTGTCGAGCAACGCCCTCTGGCGCCGGAGCCGCTCTTGGCGCTGGTGCAGCTTGGAGTGAAGCGCGGCCAAGTGGCTCAAGCCCAATCTAGGCTTGAGAACGTGTTGGCCGTTCACCCAGACCATCCCTATGCGGACGGCTTTCTCGGAGAGTTATTGTTGACTCGGAACGACGCGACTGCGGCGATTTCGCATTTCGAAACCGCGGCGCGCCTCAATCCAAAGTGGAGCACTCCACGAGTTCATCTGGCGCGGTATTACTACAGCAAAAAACAGGTGGCTGAGGGAGACGAGGCTCTTGTGAAGGGACTCCAAGCGAGTCCGGACAATGAACAAATGCAGTTGCTGCTTGCAGTGAGCCTCAGCGCGCAGCGCCGGTTCGACGAGGCCATCAGCCACTACGATGCAGTCTTGAAAATGAATCCGAAGTCGATGTTGGCGGCGAACAATCTGGCCGCGACACTGGTCGATCACAAAAATGACTCGCAGAGTCTTGAACGCGCTCTGGCGCTGAGCCGGGGATTTGAATCCCAGACCCCGAATCCATATCTGCTCGATACCTTGGGGTGGGCCCATTATAAATTGGGCCACGGGAGCGACGCGGTGAGATTGCTCAAGCAGGCGACGGCCCTGGCGCCTGACCATCCGGTGTTGAACTATCACCTGGGGGCCGCCTATTCGAAGGCGGGTCAGCCAGGCGACGCTCGGGTGCATCTGAAAAAGGCCGTGGCTTCCGTGACGCCGTTCGAAGGATTAGACGATGCCAAGGCGCTCTTGGCAGAGGTCGCGGGATGATATCTCTTGTGCGAGCTGGACTGATTCGGGGTTTTGCCTGTGTCGTGATCGCGCTGGGAGGGGGTAGCCTCGTGGCCTGCGCCGCGAACATTGTGGCGTCAGAAATCGTAATTCCAGAAACGGGTTACTTGCTTGGCCCGGAAGATGTCCTGAAAATCTCGGTCTGGAGAGACGAGCACCTCACGCAGGAAACGGTGGTCCGTCCAGACGGCATGATTACCTTCCCTCTCATCGGAGAGGTCACCGCGGCGGGACGGACGACGGAAGACCTCCGCAGCGAGATTGCGAGGCGGCTGGTCAAATTTATTCCGACTCCTAATGTGACGGTCACGGTGCTCAAAGTGCTCAGTTACCGCATTTATGTTCTTGGTCGGGTGAATAAGCCCGGAGAATATATGGTGGGCCATCAGACGGATGTGTTGCAAGCGTTGAGCTTGGCGGGGGGCCTCACTCCTTATGCGTCCGAGAACGACATCAAGATCATGCGCCGTGGCGGAGTCGATCAGCAGGTCTTCCATTTCAGATACGGGGATATGCGGCAGGGAAAAGACTTGAAGCAGAACATGTTGTTGCAACGCGGCGACGTGGTGATGGTGCCGTGACCGAATGGAACTATCGTATGTCGATCGCAATCGTTCGGCCACGAAGAATCAGCTGCTATTTCGCACGCTGGTTGGATTGTGTGGCGTGATGATGCTGGTATCGGGCAACGTGAGAGAAGAAGCGGGGGCGGCGGAATGGTCGGCAGAGCCGTCATTGAGTGTGAAAGGCGAGTACAACAGTAATTTGCTCTTGTTTAACGGGAACAATGAAGTGTGGGGGGATTGGACCAGTCCTGCCTTGAAATTCAAGGGCTCCACTGAATCGTTGATGGTGGAAGGGAATGTCAGAAGCGAGTTTGTCCATTACTACGGCAGCCAGAATCGAAGCTTGACCAATCTGTATTTCCCCTTGCGGACGTCGTACCGATGGGATCGCCATACGTTCAACATCGAGGGCGGCTTTACGCGTGACAACACCTTGCGGAGTGAGTTGCAGCAAACCGGTCTCGTATTGGCTTTTACGCAACGGAGTGTATGGACGGCTCGTCCGACCTGGACCGTCGGGCTGACGGAGCGTCTGAATTGGCAGCTCGGGTATCAGTTCACAGATGCGACATATGAAAACGGATTGAGTTTCGGGCTTGTGAATTACCAGGTGCAGGGAGGATCGTCTTCGATGTCCTATCAGGCAACCGAACGAGATCAGGTACAGTTTACCGGAGAGTATGTGAGGTTCGAAACGCCTGCGATTCAGCAACATTGGACGTACTATGGGCTTGGGGCTTCCACCTCCCACTCGTTTACCGAGTCACTGATTGGTACCGTGTCGAGCGGTGTGCGATTCATCGCATCGACGCAGGACATTGCCGGAGGTTCTCTGACCGATCATCAAAATGTCTGGGTTTATAGCGGCAGGTTCAAGCAGGTGTTCGACCGCGCGACCATAACGGTGGAGGGCAGTCGTGAGGTCAACCCCAGCGGCTTCGGCTCCTTACTACAGACCGACCGCGTCGGAGGCAGCCTGTCGCACAATCTGACCGATACTGTGACTCTTTCAGTCGAAGGAGCGACTTACTTTGTGACCCCTCTCTCATCGTCAACGAGTCGAACATTTCCGCAGACGCGATTTACAAGCGTAAGCCCGAAAATCTCCTGGACATTCGCCGAATGGTGGTCGCTCGGTGTGGGCTACAGTTATGCGGAACGCGCTGTGGGCGCGTTGGATCAGTGGAATTTCGCCAATTCAACGTTTGTGACGCTGACATATGGAGGACCGAAGTGGTCGGTGTCCCGATGACCGGCGGGCGCCCCCCACAGGCTGGAGGAACCATGGATGCTCACGCGAAAGACTTGCACGACTATCTGGCTCTGCTGCGGCGGCGCAAGAGCCTGATTCTCATCGTCGCCGCGTCGCTCCTGGCAGCCAGCGCCGCCTTGGCGTTTCTCCTCCCGGCGGTATATCGCTCAACGGCGACCATTCTCATCGAGGAGCAGGAAATCCCGCCCGATCTTGTCCGCTCGGCCATTGCGACCTATGCCGATCAGCGGATCGAGACGATCAAGCAACAAGTATTGAGCCGATCGACATTGTGGAAGCTTGTCGAGCAGTACGACCTTTACAAGGGGCTTCGCAAGCGGAACCCGCCGGAAGAAATTTTGACCCGTTTCGTCAAGGATATCCAAATCGACGTTATGAACGTGAAGGTCATCGACAAGCGCACCCAGAATCCCACACAGGCCACCATTGCCTTTACGTTAGCCTATGACGGTGAAAGCGCGGAGTTGGCGCAGAAGGTCGCGAACGAGCTGACGAGCTTGTTTTTGGGTGAAAATCTCAAGACCCGTGAGCGGCACGCGCAGGAAACCACGGCGTTCTTGAAACGCGAATCTGAAAACTTGTCGCATCACATTCAGGATCTGGAACAAAAACTCTCCGGGGTCAAACAGCGAGCGGAGGGCGCGTTGCCGGAATTGGTTCAGTTGAATATGCAGCTCTTGAGTCAGGTCCAACGGGAAATCATCGAAAGCGACCGCGAGATCAGAAGTTTGAAAGAGCGGAAGACCTATCTAGAGGGAGAGTTGGCCACGTTGAAGCCGCATACGCCAATCATCAGCGCGAGCGGTGAACGATTGCTGGACGCGAGCGAGCGGTTGAAGGCGCTGCGCGCTCAATATGCCGGCGCGTCGGGCTATCTGGCTCCCGATCACCCCGATATCATCAAGCTGAAACAGGAACTGTCATCGCTTGAAAAGGAAACGGGCGGGATGGGTGTGACCGATGGGCGTGATGAGTTGTCGAAGCGGCTGATGGCGGAGCGGGCGACGCTCACGGCGCTGCGGGAACGGGTTGGAGCATTGCACCCCGATGTGGTGCGGTTACAGGACGTTGTGGCCTCGCTCGATCGTGAACTGCAGGCTGCGGTGGCGCGGCCGGCGCAGCCGCCTCTCGTGAAGCCTGAAAATCCTGCCTACATCAATATTCAGTCGCAGTTGGCGTCGACGACGGCCTCGCTGGAATCTCAAGAGGCGGCGCGGATAGACTTGAAACGACGAATGGCCGTCTATGCCAAACGAGTCGAAACGACACCGACGGTCGAACCGGAGTATCTGGATCTGATCCGGGATCGAGAAAACTCCGTGCGAAAACACCAGGAGATCACGTCGCGATTGATGGAAGCGCAGGTCTCCGGCGAACTGGAAGTGCAGCGGAAGGGCGAGCGGTTCTCGCTGATTAATCCGCCAGAGTTGCCGGAGAAGCCGGATCGGCCCAATCGCCTGGCGATTCTTCTGCTTGGGGCATTTCTCGCCATGGCCGGAGGAGTTGGAACCGGCGTGGCGGCGGATAACATGGATCGGAGGATCTATACGGCCGATCAGCTGAGACGTGTCATGCGCGCTGTCCCGCTGGCCGTGATCCCTTATCTGCCGACGGAGAGTGAACTCGTGGCGCTGGGCCGTCGTCGTGCAGCCGTCAGCCTTGCCGGCCTCGGCGTCGTGCTGGCGGGCGCGGTCGTCCTGCATATGGCGTGGATGCCCTTGGATGAGCTGTGGTACGCGATCATGAGAAAATTGGGCTGAGCGGGGGAGGAGAGGCTCATGGAATATTTACAACAGGGGCTGGAACGGTTCAAGCA
>CAYNDW010000411.1:0-6146 GCA_964395375.1 uncultured Cytophagia bacterium | reverse complement strand
AAGGCTCATTATTAAAAGCAATGAAACGATGACGACGATGAAATAGGCCTGTTGCTTGAGCATGGTGCGATTGGTAGCGGTTTCCGACATTGGTTCCTCCGGTCTGAAAGCTTGTGGGGCTACGATAAGAAAGATTGCTTTACGCTTTTACAAGCCATATGCCAGCGGCGGCAAACAGAGGTTGCCACCTCGTTCGCAATAAACAAATGAAAAAATGAGCGGCATTGCGAAAGTGCAGCGCCGGCAAGCTGATCTAGCCTGAGTGCAAGCGCCACAACTGTGCGCGTCCGGTGTTGCGAAGGCACACAGGGGACGATGCTACATGAGAAGCATGATTTACCGGCAAGCTACTTCTGGTCAGCCTCATGAAATTGGGTTCCTAAAATAGGGCGAAGCATACCGATTGTTTTGAGGTGATTAAAAAAAACCGCAGTGCAAAAGGTTGAGACAGTCGGCCACGCGTGCGGTCCGCTCGCGTGACATATGAAGCGGGCATGAAGAAATTTTTATTTCCGTCTTAAGACAACGCTCGTGCATGAACCTAACGCGACGCATTGCGCGGGGCAGCAAAATTTTACTATCCGCTGCACGGCTCTTGCTACGTTAAAAGGTTTTCAACTCTCACGCAGCATCCATCTCCATTTCCAAAAAAAATCCGGCGGTGAAGCACGAATGCGCAGTTCGAGCCAAGGAAAGCTTTTTGTTTAAAATCGATTGACAGGAGATCGCGTTTTATGGGAAGGCGGTTATTGTTAGGCATGCTGAACATGTTGTTTCTCGTTACGACCGTTTTAGCTTCCTCACCCTCAAATACTATGACTCAAGGCGGGCGCGCGCACGTGGATTCTTTGCGCCGCGAGTTGCGCCTTCCGCCGGACGTGCAATTGGAATGGCGCACGAGCGCGAACGGCGTCGACACGCTCAAGCTCGTGGATGATTTCAATCGTAGTTTTATCGGCGAGACGTGGAATTATGATAGCCGCTATTGGGAAATCAAAGACGGCGAACTGGTGTTGAACGCCAACGCCAACAGCGAGTGGCGCTATTTGGCGACGTTTAATCCCATCTTCAATCACGGCGAGCGGCAGATCATCTCGGTGTCCTATCGTTGGGGCAAGAAGGCGGACGCGGAGGGCATCGGCGAAGGCGCGCACGCATTGTTGTTGGATAAACCCACGAAGGACGCGAGCGGTTATTGGTTGTGGCGGCGCACCAATCAAGAGCGCGTGTTTCTATATGCCATTAAAGACGGCAACTGGGAATATTGGCCTGGTAGCTCGAAGGCTTATGAGATCAAGCAATCGCACCGGCCCGTGCCCAAAGCCGGCGACGTGATCAACGCCGTCATTCGCAACGAACCGGCTTCCGTATTTTTTGATTATTATATCAACGACCAATGGGACGCCACCCTGCAAGACACTTCCAAGGAATTTGGAAAAAATGTGGTGTGGTATGCCGGTGTGTTCATTCACGGCCAGCAACTCAATAATCAAGTCGATGATTTCACCGTGCGCTGGGTGCAGCGCGACGATATCGAACCCGGCCGCGTAGCGGATTTGCGCGCGATCGACAGCACGAAGAACAGCGTGAAGCTCGAATGGACCATGACCGGCGACAATCAACTGGAAGGCCAAGCCGATCATTTGGAAATTCGCTATTCCACGAATCCGATCACACCAATCAACTTTGCCGCGGGCACACTTGCCGTGAATATTCCCGCGCCCGCGCAGCCGGGAACGAAGCAGCAATTCAACGTCACGGGCTTGCAACTGAGCACGAAGTATTACTTTGCGATGCGCGTGTACGATGAATCGAATAATGTGAGCCTCGTTTCCAAAGTCGCCGCGGCCAACACCAAAGCCGAGAGCATTGCGCAAGAGCTGCGGCTCGTGAGCGGCTGCGGCCAATCTGGAATTGCCGGCCAATCGTTGACGAACCCGATCGTCGCCCTCGTGTTGGATCAATATGGTTTGGGCTTGAAGGGCAAGGCGGTGAAATTTGTCGTCACTGCCGGCGGCGGCAAAGTGCAGACGAAAGACAGCACTTCGATGATTACCGACGTCAACGGCCGCGCTGCCGTGGCGTGGACCATGGGAGCCGCGCCCGGCTTGAACAAAATGACGATTCGCAGTTCCGTTTTCACCGGGTCGCCATTGCAATGTCAGGCGCAAGCTTCGACCGGCGTTCCCGCGCAGATCAGCTTGGAACCGTGGCCGAACAATCTTTATCCGATCAACACCATCGCCAATTTGCCGGCGCTTAAAGTGATCGACGCGCTGGGCAATGGCGTGCCCGGTATCACGGTGCAATATCAAGTCGCCACGGGCGGCGGTTCGTTTATCAATGGCCAACCGCCGGATCAGAAATTATTAGCCGGACAAACCGATGCCTTTGGCGTCGTGCATGCCGACTTCAACACGAGCGCCGCGTATGGCGACACTTCAAAAATCATGATCGCGCTTCCGGCGAACAACACCTTGCAAACTTCCTTGCGTGTGATAGCCGCGGCGCCGGAAACTTTGCTCGCAGTAAGCGGCAATCAACAAAGCGCGCGCGCCGGCGAAACGTTGCCTCAGCCTTTGAAAGTGCGCATACTCGACGGGACCGGCGCGCCGGCGAAACAATATGCCGTCACTTTTAGCGTCAGCGCAGGCGGCGGGAAAATCGGCAACGACGCGACGCAACTCGAAGTTAAAACCGATGATCAGGGTTATGCGCAAACGCTGTTGAAACTCGGAGCCAGTGCGGGCGCAAATCAAGTGCGTGCGGTTGCCAAGTTCAAAAATGTTTCGCTCAAAAATTCTCCGGTGATATTTAACGCCACGGCCATCGTTGCCAAACCGAGCGCAACATTGTCCACGCTTGCGGTCACGCCCGCCTCGGGCGTCCCGGCGGATAGTGTGAGCGCGGCGACGGTGACGCTCAACCTTCGCGATGAGTTTGATGCGGCCATGCCGGGCAAGGCCGTGCGCTTACAAGTTTCCGGCAAGAAAAATTATATCGAATTGCCCCTCGCGCCCACGGATGCGCAGGGCGAAACCACGGTGAAAGTGCGCTCGACTTTCGCGGAATGGAAAACGATCAAGGCCTTTATCATGCCGGAAAATATTCTGCTCGCGGATTCCGTCAAGATTCGTTTTCTCGCGCTCGCGGCCTCGCGTATGCGTAAAGCCGGCGGCGACACGCAAACCGCGGAGGTCAATCACCGCTTGAAAGATTCCGTGAGGGTGCAACTGCTCGATAAATTCGGCAATCCGCCGAAAGCCGTGAGCGTGATTTTTAGTGTGCCCCCGGGCCATGGAAAAATTCTCGGACCGTTTGTCGTTACGAGCGACAGCAAAGGCTTTGCGCGTGTCGCGTGGCAATTGGGGCCGAATGCCGGCGAGCACAAACTTGAAGCTCGCGTCACCGGTTTGCAAGGCTCGCCGTTGGTTTTCACGGCCACAGCAGAACCCGTTTCAGCGGTGGATGAAAGAGACCTCACTTCGCCGCAAGCATTCGCGCTTTATCAAAACTCGCCCAATCCCTTCAATCCTGAAACCAACATTCATTTCGAATTGGCCGAGGCCGCGGCCGTGACGCTCGAGTTGTTTGATTTGAACGGCAGGTCCGTGGGAAAGATTTTGCAAACGAGCTTAGCGCCGGGCAAGCATGCGCTAAAGTGGAACGGCAAAGACGAGTTTGGCCGGGCGTTGGACTCCGGCGTTTATCTTTATCGTTTGCATGCGCGTTATGGCCGTTCGCAAAAAGAGTTCGTGGCCACGAAGAAGCTGACCTTGTTGAAATGATCCAGCATCCCTTGCAACGGCGTAACGCGTTTGCGAGGTTGCTTCATATATAAAAAAACGCCGCACGCTTGCGGTTAAGCGCGCGGCGTTTTTATTTAAAGGAACGCGCTCGCCTCTTCGCCCTCATTGAACAACAAATCCAGCGCGGATAAATTCGGCGCAAACTCGCCGTACTGTTGGTGGTATGGTTGCGGCGCAAAATCCGCATATGCCACCGCCATTCCCGCCGCGGCAAATTTTTCTTCGTGCAAAAATTTCTGATTGGCCCGGTCGGTAAGATAGCGGCTGCGATTTAGACGCCTTCCCATTTCTATAATCCGCTCCGAGCCGCGCGCGGCAATAGCCCATTCCGTGCTCCGCCGCACTTCGCACGTAAGCCGCAATTCCTTACGCAAAAACTCGAACGCGGCGAAATTCAAATCCGCAAGATACTGCCATTCCCGCGCAAAAATTTTTTCGACGCGATCGGCATACTTCTCGAAGTACGGCGCGCGGCCATAGTGACACCGCAACGTCTTCCAATGCTTCGCGCGCCAATGGCCGAGGTTGTCGATGCGCACGTCTTTGAGCTGCTGGCCGGCTCTGCCTTTCGTGAGCACCGGAACCGTGAGCCACGTTGCGCCCTCATTGGTTTTGAGGCGCATGCGGTTGCCCTCGCCTTGCGTGCGGAATTGCAAATCATCGGCGAGCACGAGACTCTCGACCTGCGCGGCTTTGCTCCAAAAATTCACGCCGGAGAAATATTGCAGCGGATGCGCCGCGAACGTATGCGAAGCGGTTTGCATGAACTCGATTCGTCTTGGTTAGGCTCGTTGCAGGTGAGTTTGTGAGGGTACCGCGATATTTATGTCGCGATACAATTCTCACCCGCAATGATTATAACCGGTGAAAACTATTCGCGGCATCGGCTTTGCGTTAAGTCGGCGACGGCCTGCTAGCGCCCAAGGTTTAACGCTTACACTTTCAATAAGGTTATCGTAGAAACCTGAAATGGTCAAGGTCAATTTTGAAATTGACGAACTTACGGAATTGAAAGCGCGCACTGCGCTTGCACGAGGATGATGCCCGTGGCTTGGAAGAAATACCTCTCACCGAAAAAATTATGGCACGCGCTGTTCGGCGCGCAACTCGGAAACTGGGTTGATTCGCCGGTTTGGTTTCGGCGCTTTGTGTTTGCCGGCATGTGCGGTGTCTGCGCTTATGCCGTGAATGCGCTCGTGGCCGAGTTGCGCCCTTACAATGTTTGGGGCTTGACTTACGGCGCGCTCGCGGCGTTGTTCATGCTCGCGGCCGCGTTGCTCGGCGTGCGCCGCCGCATCACCAAAACGGCATTGCGGCATCGCCTCGGCAAAGCGCAAACCTGGCTGCAATTTCATCTCTATGGCGGCATGCTGTGTTTGCTGCTCGTGTTCATGCACACCGGCTTTCGCCTGCCGCATGGCGTGCTTACCTGGTGGCTGTGGCTGCTCAGCATTTGGGTTTCGGTGAGCGGCCTCTTCGGCGTGTTCCTGCAAAAGTGGATTCCCAAGCTGCTCTCTTCCGGCCTCGCGCTGGAAGTTTTGTATGAAAGAATTCCGGAGTTGGTGACGGAACTGCGCGAGCGCGCCAACGCTGTGATCCAAAATTGCACGGAGCCGTTGCAAGAGTTTTATCGCAAGCACGTGGCCTATGCGCTCGCCACGCCGCAATCACGCTTGCTCTACTATGTAGACATCACCGGCGGGGTCCATGCGCGATTGAAACATTTTGAATACGTGCGCGGCCTGCTCACGCTCGAAGAGCAAGAGAAGCTGAACCAACTCGAAGCTTGTTTCAAAGCCAAGTATGAAATCGACGCGCACTTCACGCTGCAACGCGCGCTGCGCTGGTGGCTGTGGCTGCACGTGCCCGCTTCGCTCGTGCTTTTAGTTCTGCTCGGGCTGCACGTGTTTGCGGTGCTGTATTACTAATCACGGCATGGAAAATTTTAAATTGCAAATTTTCAATTGAAAATTTGCAATGCAATTTTGCTTAATAAAAAAGACACCTCATGGCTGAAAGAGAGAACGGTAAAAAACATAAAGGCGCCTTTGGCAGGTTTGCGCTCGCCGTGACGAAGAAATACGTTTACCCGGCTTCGCGCCGCAAGCTCATCACGCTCGGCGCAATCGCGGCCACGGCAATGCTCGCGCTTTATCTCGTGGACTCGTTCTTTCTCCAAAGCAGCTTGACCACGAGCGGGCCGCTGTCTTCTTATCACGCGAAGTTTGAAAAAGATTGCAGCTCGTGTCATGAAAAATTTCAATCCGTCACGAACGCGAACTGCTCCGTTTGCCATGAAAAGGCCGGCGACCAGCTCGGCATCTACACGCTCGCGTC
>CAYNDW010000410.1:0-6146 GCA_964395375.1 uncultured Cytophagia bacterium | reverse complement strand
GTCACGCTAACCGGCGGATCGGCGGCCGGTTGTTTCCACGGCCTTCAAACGCTCTTTATAAACTTTCGTACTGAAGCCGAACTTATATGCGATCTGCAAAAACGTATTGGCGAGATCGTAACTCGCGTTGGTTTCGCGCTCGGCAAGCACTACGTCGAGCAAGGGTGCGAGGCGGTCGCGCAAAATCGTGAAGATTTGGTTTTGAATATCATCCGCGGTTAACGCGAGCTTCAAACGCTGCGCGGCTTCGTGCAGGTTCATGACTTCCGTACACAACTCGGGCGTAAGGCCTTCATAGAGCAGCGCGAGCCGCTTTTCCAGCATGAGCTGTATGCGCTTGCTCACCCACGAAGTATCCAACTCGATGCCGAGCCGATTGGCGAGACGCGCGATTTCAAAGCTGCGTTTGTAGGAATCAAGATCAGTCGCGTCGCCCAACACTTCGATTTCGCGGCGCAGATCGTGGCTCAACGTATAACGCGTGGGCACGCGCAGCTCTTCGGGGATGGTCGCGCCCAAATCGCGCAACGAGCGAATGAGGCTGCTGTGCTCTTCATAAAGCTTGCTATAACTCGCGCCGATTTGCTCGATCCGGTCATGCAGCATCATTTGAATGACCTGTTGCCGCTCTTCGAAGAACATCGCGGAAAGGCCGAGCGCTTTGCCGCCCCAATGTTTTTGTAAATACTCGTTGAGATCGTTTTCCATTTCCCGCAAACTCGGAATCAAGCGGTCGCGATGTTTGAAGTAATCCCAATTTTTATCCGCGAGGCGCACGTGGCATTCCACGCCTTCCACCGCGCCGTGTTTGACCAACGCATACGCGTAACGATTCTGCTCGCCCGTCACTTCGGAATGGGCTTGCACCAAGCCCATCATCAAAGTGGTTTGCTCGGTTTGCGCCTCGGCCAAATCTTCGCGCTGCAACACATAATGATACAGCTTATCGTTTTCCTGCGTGTCCAAAAACAGCGCGCGAATCGCATAGGTGTTGACCACGTGATTGAACGAGACCACCGCGGGCCGCACCAGTTTTTCGAACACGCCTTCGCCGTTTTTATATTCCGCCATGTTGCTCGGCGCGAGCGCGAGGTTTTGCAAAAAGCGACCTTCAAAGGAGCGGCGGCTCATTTCTTCCGCAAGCTGCAACGCGCGCGCGGCATATTGAATCACCTGCACGGTTTCGAGGCCGGAGATTTCCGTGAAGAACCAGCCGCAGCTTGTGTACATGAGCTGCAGGTTGCGCTGCATCTCCATGAGCTTGATCGCCGTGAGTTTTTCTTCCGGCGCGAGCGCTTTGCGCTGATGATCGCCAAAGAACGCGGCGAGCGTTTCCGGCGCGCGCTGTAAGATCACATGGATATAATCATTGCGCGCCGCGAGCCAATCTTTAAACAGCGGCTCGCCCAATTCCAAGGTGAGATGATTTAAATCGTCGCGCAGTTCATCGAGCGCGTGGCGCAAAGGCGCGCGCCATTCTTGCGTCCAATGCGCTTGCCCGCCGCCGCGACAACCGCAATTGCGCGCCCAACGCCCAAGCCCGTGCGCGCAACTCCACGCCGTGCCCTCGCCATTCTGGCCTTCCTTTAATTGCACTTCCCACACCGGCGGATTCTCCGCGAGAAATTCACCGTAATTGGTGAGGCGGATTTCGCGGCGCGGCACTTCGAGATGAAAAAGATAAGAAAGGCCGCGTTCGCCAAAACGCTCGTGATGGCCGTAGCTTTCACCGTCGGTGGCGAGTGAAACCAGTTGCGGCACGCCCGTGCCGTTCGAAGGAAAACTCGCATCGATGCGGTGCGCGAAATTGCCCGCGTCGCGCACGAGATGTTCGAAGCCCACACCGCGCGAAAGCTCGCCGTGATAAAAGAAAATATCAATCGCACGCGCGCCGATTGTTTCGCCCGCGGCATTGCGATCAAACCAGCGATAGGCTTGCGCGGTATTGATCTCGCCGTGCTCCACGCCCACCCATTCGCCATTATCGAAACGGCGCACGCGCCGGGCTTGATAAGGCGAGAGAATGACGTACTGCAAGCCGTGATCAATAAGCACGCGCAACGTCTGGTCATTGACCGCGGTTTCGGGCAGCCACATGGACTCCGGCTCGCGCTTGAAACGACAGCGAAAATCCGCCAAGCCCCAGCGCACTTGCGTGATTTGATCCTGCGCGTTGCACAGCGGCATGATGGCGTGATTATAGGCCTGCGCGATCGCCGCGCCGTGCCCGCCGAAGCGCGGCAAACTGTTGGCGTCGGCTTGCAAAATCCGGCGATAGGTTCCCGGCGAATACTTCTTGAGCCAGCTTAATAAAGTCGGGCCGAAGTTGAAGCTGAGCAATTCAAAATTGTTGACGATGTTGGTGATGCGGTTTTCGCCGTCCGCCACGCGCGCGCACGTGTTCGGCGTGTAACATTCGTGGTCGATGCGCTCATTCCAATCATGGAAGGGAAACGCGCTGTCTTGCCGGTCGATAACTTCAGTCCAGGGATTTTCGCGCGGGGGTTGATAAAAATGTCCGTGTATCGTGAGGCATTTTTGCGACATGCTAAAAAATCCTTCGTGAAAATCAAAAGCTCATTCGCGTCGTGAACAAACGCGGGCAGGATACAAATTTTTACCTGAAAGCGCAAGCGCTTTGAAGGCGCGAATTTCCGCCCGAAAGAAGAATTGCAAGATTTTATTGTCACCTCGCATGCAATTGCGCATGACTGCGCGTATATAGAAACAGATTTCAGGATAACACCTCAACCTTACTCCAAGATGGATTGTCACATGAAAAAGTTTCTTGCGCTCGCGGCCCTCACGGCGACCGTGACTCTTGCGCCCACGCGCTCACACAGTCAAGCCTTTCAATTGAACGGCGGACGTGGGTTGCCGCACGTTTACACGGCCTGGACCCTGCCGCGCGGGCAATTCACGTTGCACACGTTCGGCTCTTCCTATTATCAAACCGTCGTGGTGAGAAAAGCCGGCTTGCCCGAGGCCACCACATTTTGGGACGTGCAGTCCGCGCTTGCGCTGTATTTCGCCAGCGGCAAGCATCTCGAATGGGCCGCCAAACAAATCATCTATCAAGACACGCATCGCGGCAAAGGCTACAACCTGCCCGACGATTTGTATCTCAACATGAAGTTCGGCTCGTTCGGCAGCAAAGTCAGCCCGCTCAAAGTCGGCTTGGTGTTTAACGGCAGAATTCCGTTAGGCGAGGATCACAATATCATCTTCGAGCCGTATAGCGGCGGCAGCGTGGAGTTGGGCGTAATCGGCGCGGCTTCTTACAGCCCCGATCTGTTGATCCCCGAAAACGCTTTTAATCTGCATATAAATCTTGGCCTCTGGCATCACAATGATACCGGCAAGCGCCTTACCGGCTCGGCCACGGATAGCCTCGTCGTGCTCAGCCCCTCGCAAGAATTTT
The DNA here is from genome assembly GCA_964395375.1 of uncultured Cytophagia bacterium. GTDB lineage: Bacteria > Zhuqueibacterota > Zhuqueibacteria > Zhuqueibacterales > Zhuqueibacteraceae > JABWAN01. Next base: position 2,725 of record CAYNDW010000410.1, on the reverse strand, counting down.
TATGGGGCGGCGGCTTCGCGATTCCGACGAATCAATTTGATTTCAGTTTTGAATTGTACGGCCGCATGTTCATGACCAAGCCGCCGGTCACCGCGTATAGCCGCGAAGACGCGATTTATTTTTCGCCGAGCGTGAACTATCGTCCCAAGCACTGGGCCGCGCTTAATGTCGGTTTTGATTTCAGATTGACGCAGAGCAAAGATCAAACGCAGTACATTGCCGGCCTGCCCATCATCAACAAAGATTTGGCGAGTTATCCGCAATGGCGCGTGAATTTCGGCGCGACGTTTCATTTGAACCAAGCCGCGCCGCCGGATAATCGCCCGCTCTTCGTGAGCGCGAACGGCCGGCTCGTGCCGCGGCAAAAGTCGCTCGAGAATCAATTGAACGTGGAGCAGCGCAAAACCGAAAACGCCGAAGAAGAGCTGACCAAAATTCGCGAAGAGCGCAAACGCATGGAAGCCATGCTCGCGCGCTTGCGCAATCTTTTGTATGATAACAAATCCGGCGAGGGCGCCAAGCCGGAAGAGAATAAGAATGAATAGCGCCGGTTAGTGCAGCGCGAACCAGACGCGGCAGATGCTCTGGGGAAAAATCTATTTGTCCTATCTTGCCCTCGCCGACCAGCGAGGGCTTATTTTTTGCGGAAATTCTTATGCGCCTCGACCTGCTCGAATTGATTTGTTGCCCTCTGTGCAAAAATGATTTTGACGTTATCCCGTTGCGCCAAGAGGAAGACTCCCGCGAAGAAGCCGTTCTGGTTTGCCGCGCTTGCAAAGGAATCTATCCGGTTATCGGCGGCGTGCCCCGTTTGCTTCCCAATGCGAGCCTGCAATTTCACCGCTTTTTAGCGCAGCATCGCGAAAAGATTGCCGCGGAGGTTTGGCGCGCAAACTTCGAAAGCGTCAACAAAGAGCATTTGGCCGGCCTCATCAAAGCGCAACGACGCACGCAGAAAAGCTTTTCTTTGGAATGGAGCGTGCAAGGGGAAGAGGACGTTACCTGGCAATGGGGCACGCAAGAACGGACCGCGCGCGTGCTCGACGTGGAGATGCGCATGCCGGCGCAAGAGCGCCAAAACAAGGTCATCTTGGATGCCGGCTGCGGAAACGGCCTGCTGACTTCCGAGTTGGGAAAACATTTCGCGAGCGTGCTCGGCCTGGATTTGAGCTTCAGCGTCGAAGCCGCGCATCGAAAAAATCGCCGCGCCAACGTGCATTTTATTCAGGGCGATTTGATGCATCCGCCTTTGAAGCTCGGCGCGATCGACGCCATTTACTCCAACGGCGTGCTGCACCACACGCCGAATACCGAGCTGGCCTTTTCCTGCCTTGTCCCCGTGCTGAAGCCGCAGGGAAGGTTTTGCATGTGGCTTTACAAGCCGGAGCCGGATCTGCACCATCAAACCATGCTGGCATTGCGAAGAATTTTTCGCCGGCTGCCGCTGAAGCTCAGCGCCGCGCTCTTTTTCCTCTTCTTCGTTCCACTCTCTTTGCTCAAAAGAAAAATCAAAAATATTTTTCTGAAAAAGTATGAGCCTGAAGTGGGCTGGCGCGTGCAGCTCATCAATCTCATCGACGGCTTGACGCCCAAATACCGTTTCGAGCACACGCCCGAGGAAGTAAAAATCTGGTATCACAAAAGGGGCTTTTCCAACGTTCAAGTGACTTTGCAGGAATATCTGGGGTTCGTCATCCTGGGCGACCGCGCAAGCTCATAGCCTCCTTTCGATTGCCGCGCATTCGGCTTAATCCGCTTACAATTTTTTTTCCTAAGCGCATTGAGAGAATTCCAAGCCCATTCCCGCCGTGATAGCATTTGCCTTTCTAAATCGGATTGATTATGTTGCGCGCCGTGAACTCGCAGAGAGGATACGAGCATGCGCGTGATACGAAAAGGCAAAACCGGCTTCCTCTTCACTCCCTTCAAAAATCTCGTCTTGCTTTGCAATAAAAGCATTCCTTAATCCGCTCGTAGTTGGCCCTTCAGGGTCGAGAGGTTCGACTTGGTAAGCGCCTGAAAACGCCACTACGAACCAATACCCATCAAACTCGGAGGAACTGCCATGTCTAGCCGTCGTGAATTTCTCGGTGCTCTTGGCCGCACCGCTTCCATGACCTTTGCGGCCGCGGCGCTCGATCCCATGCATGCGTTGCGTGCTTTGGAAACTTTCGCGCAACACCCCGGCTCGCCGGAGGAAGTTGCCAACAACGAAGAGTTGTGGTTCGAAGTACAGCAAGCCTTCACCGTCGATCGCAGCTTGATCAACCTCAACAACGGCGGCGTCAGCCCTTCGCCCACGATTGTGCAGAATGCGATGAAGCGCCATCTCGATTTTTCCAACACCGCGCCGGTTTATACCATGTGGCAAATTCTCGAGCCGCAACGCGAAGGCGTGCGCCGCGAGTTGGCGAAAACCTTCGGCTGCTCGACCGAAGAGATCGCGATGACGCGCAACGCTTCGGAGAGTTTGCAGATTTGCCAGCTCGGTTTCGATCTCAAGCCCGGCGATGAAGTATTGACGACGACACAAGATTACCCGCGCATGATAACGACCTGGCAACAGCGCGAGCGCCGCGACGGCATCAAGCTCAAACAATTTTCCATTCCCGTGCCGAGCGAGAATCCGGCGGAGATCGTTTCTTTGTTTGAAAAAAATATCACGCCGAAAACCAAACTCATACTCATGTGCCACATGATCAATCTCACCGGACAAATTCTGCCG
>CAYNDW010000409.1:0-6150 GCA_964395375.1 uncultured Cytophagia bacterium | reverse complement strand
ACAATGGCTCGAAACTGAAGATCGTCGGCGGCGGTCCCGAAGAAGGCAAACTCAAAGCGCTCGCGCATGAGATGAAACTGAACGTCGAGTTTGTCGGCCCGAAGCACGGCGAAGAGTTGAAGCGCATCGTTGCGAACGCGCGCTTCATCATTGTACCGAGCGAGTGGTATGAAAATTCCCCGCTCGTGATTTACGAAGCCTTTGCCAGCGGCAAGCCGGTCATCGGCACGGACATTGGCGGCATCACGGAGTTGATCTCGCCGAGCAAAGACGGCTATCTCTTCCCTGCGGGCGACGCGCTCATTTTGCGCCGCTGTATCGAAGAATTGGATCGCGACGACAATCGCATTCGCGCGTTCGGCGCAGCGGGCCGCAAGAAAGCCGAAGCCTGGTTCGCGCCGGAACAGCATTATGAGAAGCTGATGGGGTGGTATGAAGAATTGTTAGTTCGTAGTCGCGCCTTTAGGCGCCCTCATCCAAGCAAGAGTATTGCCCCTGAAGGGGCTACTACAAACTGAGTGCTTTCGTGAAAATCGCCTACTTCAATTATCTTTACGACCTCTACGGCGCTTCGATCGGCTCGACCATCAAAGGGATCAAGCTCATGGAAGCGTTGCGCGCGTGCGGGCATGAGGTAAAGATCTATTGGAGAAAAGATCAACCGAGCAGCAACGGCAACGGCGCGGTACACGTGCAATCGCAAACGCGGCAAACGCTCAAGCGTTATGTCGACCGCTTGCTGCATGAGCCGAATCAATTGCTCTCGAATCTGCGTTATCACCGCGAAGAAGCGCGCATCATTGCAGAAGATAAGCCGGACTTGATCATTTCGCGTTTGGATGTGTATCTCCTCTCCGCGATTCGGCTCGCGAAAAAATTGCGCCTGCCACTCGTGCTCGAAGTGGACAGCCCCGAAGCGTATGAGTTTCGCACATTCAGCACGCGCTATTGGCGTTTGCCGCGCGTGCTCGAGTCCATCGAAGCGTACAACATTCAAAACGCCGAGACGTGCATCACGGTCTCGAACAAGCTCGCGGATTATTTTCAAACGCGCGGCGTGACGCAAGAGCGCATGCACGTCATCTCGAATGGCGCGGATTTGTCGAAGTTCAATCCCAATTTGCCGAGTGCCGAAGTGCGTGCAAAGAATAACTTGCAAAACGCGATCGTCATTGGCTTCATCGGCTCGTTTCATTATTGGCACGGCGTGGATAATTTGATCGCGTTGATTAAAGCTGCGACGGCAACGAATACCTCCGTGAAATTTTTAATGGTCGGCGACGGCGGCGCGCTCAAGCCGCAATTGCAAAAATTCGTGGCGGAGAACAATCTTGCGCAGCGTGTGATCCTCACCGGCCACGTGGCGCATGATGAAGTGGGCAAACACGTCGCGGCCATGGACATCGTGCTCGCGCCCTATCCGCCGCTGGAATTTTTCTATTATTCACCCGTGAAAATTTATGAATACATGGCGTGCGGCAAACCCGTGCTCAGCTCGCGTTTGGGGCAGATTCAAGAAATCATCACCGATGGCGTGAACGGTTTTCTTTCCAATCCCGGCGACAACGCGGATTACAGTCGCAAGCTCGCGCGCTTGATTGACGATGCCGATCTGCGCCAACGCCTCGGCACCGAAGCCTATCAAACCATCGTCGCGCAGCACACGTGGGAGCACAAAGCCCGCGCGTGGTCGAACATCTGTGAAAGCGTTTTGCGAAAGTATCGTGATCATGGCCGAACGAATTAATCTCCTGCAAGTCGTCAATGGCCTCGCCATTGGCGGCGCGGAAAAAAAATTGCTCGAGCTGGTGAAGACGCTCGACAAGAAGCGCTACAACATTATCGTGTGCAGCATCGGGCAAGGCGGGCCGCTGCAAAAAGATTTCGAAGCGCTCGGTGTGAACGTTATCGTTTGCCAGAAGCGCAACAAGTTCGATCTCTCGCTGATCTTCACGGTCGCGCGGTTGATCAAAGAGTGCGAGATCGACGTGGTGCAAACGACGTTGCTGCTCGCGGATTTGGTGGGCGCAATGGCCGCGCAAATCGCGGGCAAGCCGCCGGTGATTTCATGGGAAACGGTTTCGCACGGCGAGAACGATATTTTGCGCACGGGCAATCGCCACATCATTGCCTACAAGTTTGCGATGAAACGCGTGAGCCGCATCGTTGCCGTCTCGCAGGAGATTCAGCGCTCGCTCGTGCAGCGCCGCGGCATTCCCGCGGAGAAGATCGCATACATTCCCTATGGCGTCGATCTCAAAAAATTCGCGCGGCGCAACGGCTCGGTTGACAAGCGCAGCATTCTGAACATTCCTTCGGATCGCATCGTGGTCGGCACGGTCGCGCGCGCGGAGCCGTACAAAGGCGTCGCGTATTTGCAAAAGGCCGCGCTCGAACTTGTGCATCAGCATCCGAAACTCGATTTCGTGTTTGTCGGCGACGGCTCTTTGCGCAAAGAGCTGCAAGCCGAGGTGGAAGCGCGAGGCTTGGGCGATCGCATTCACTTTCTCGGCTTTCGCAACGACGTGCATGAAGTCATGAACACGTTCGATATTTTTATTCTGCCCTCGCTCTCCGAAGGTTTGCCGAATGTGATTTTGGAGGCGATGGCTTCGAGCAAGCCCGTGATTGCAACCAATGTCGGCGGCATTCCCGAAGCGGTTGTTGAAGGCGAAACCGGCCTGCTCATTCCGCCTTCAAACACGACCGCGATTATGGATGCGATTCGGAGTTTATTGAGTGATCACAAAGCCGCGCTGCGCATGGGCGAAGCGGGCCGGCGGCGCGTGGAAGAAAATTTTTCTTTGCAAAAAGAAGTGTCGAGCTTCGAGAGATTGTATCAGCAAGTGCTCAGTGAAAAGAATGGGCGATGAGGTTGAGCCGATGAATTTGAATGACGTCGTCGATCAGAAGAACACCCCCCGAACCCCCCTCAAGGGGGAAATTGATTTGAGGCGTGCTCAAGAAATTCCCCCCTTGAGGGGGGCCAGGGGGGTGTTCTGCTCAGATCAACATAAGGCAACGACACGCGCATGATCTGGCTCGGGAGCATACTCTTTCTCGGTTTGCTCGCGGCGACGTTCGTGTTTCGCCGCGTGCTCAAAACCAAGCCGTGGTTCTTGGAATATTTTCGCTACAAGCTTTTTCATCCCAAACTAAAAGCGCAAAGCAGCGAGCCGACGCATGTGATGTTTCTCTTCGTCGATCATTTCGAGCCGAAAGAGGACACGCGCGATTTGGCGCGACAACAGACGCGCATGCAAGCATGGGTGGAAAAATATCCGGAGATGGCGCGGCGGCATCGCGATGCGGATGGTTGTCATCCCAAACACGGTTGGTTTTATCTTGTGGAAGAATGGGAGACTGAGCAGGCCGATCGCGATTTCTTGCGCATGCTTGCGGCGATGAGCTACGAGGGTTTCGGCGAGGTCGATTTGCATGTGCATCACGGCCCAGGCTGGCACATCTTTCCTGAGATTGATACCGCGGAGAAGTTGGAAGCGCAGATCGAGCGTTTGAAAAAACTGTATCGCGAAACCGGCGCGCTCGTTACTGCGGAGCAAAATCCTCGGCAGGTTTATGGCTTCATTCACGGCAAGTGGGCGCTCGATAATTCCGAGCACGGCGGTTTGTATTGCGGCGTGAATCATGAGTTAGAACTGCTGCGCCGCACCGGTTGCTATGCGGAGTTCACGATGCCTTCGGGCCACGGCTCCACGCAATCGCGCAAGATCAACTCGATCTATTATGCGCCGACGCAGAAGCGTCCAAACAAGAATCACGACTCCGGCGCAGACGTGCGCGTGAAGGGCAGTGCGCCGCGTGAGTCGAGTTTGATGATCGTGCCAGGCATGATTGAGGTTTATTTGAGCAATCTCTTCAACGGCAAGTCCGTGGTGGAGAAATCGAATCTCGATCATCACGACGTGCCTTCGCCGGAGCGCATCGAACAATGGGTGCAGTGCAACGTTCACGTCGCGAGCCGGCCCAATTGGGTTTTCGTGAAAGTTCACACGCACGGCTGCCGCGAAGAGAATTTTGACGTATGCTTCGGCGAACACGCGGAGATGATGCATTCGTATTTGGAAAAGACCTTCAACGACGGTGAGCGCTTCAAGCTGCACTATGTCTCGCCGCGCGAAGCTTACAATATCGTGAAGGCCGCGGAGGCGGGCATGGACGGCGATCCCAATTCGTATCGCGATTTCGCGCTGCCACCATACGCGAACCTGTTGATCAAAACCGAAGCGCTGTATGAATTGAAAAGTTATGATGCGCGCCAGGTGGATATCGAAGTATTGCATGCGGCCAATCTCATGCAGGCGTTCGAGTTTAAAAATCATCCGCTCCGCCGGGTGACGATACAAAATGTGACGCGTTTTGTTTATGAGCAAACGGACGCGCGGAGCGTGCTGCGGCTTTGGCATCAGGGCCGGCCGCAAGTGGTGGTGGAAACGAAAGACGGCGCGGTCTCGCTCGAAACCGCTTCGGGCAATGTCGCGCGCATCGTGCGCTCGGGGATTTCTCAAACGGAAGAGGCATTGGTGCTTGAGCGCGAGGAAGCATGTGTTGAGTTGTTCGATAGCACAATGAAGGATTACAATCTCGTCCCTCAATCTGTCATTCTGTAAGAAACTTCCCTCGTACTCGAGACACATCGCAACACGGATTGTATCGCGAGCACTAGGGAAGGTTCTTCCAGAATGACATTGAAAAGAGGAGCGCGACAATTTCGCTTAACCTCATAGGACATGAAATGGACGACACAAAATATAAAAAGCTGCTCGCAGTAGAAGTGCGCGCGGCAAGAAAAGGTGCTTTCTTCAAAGGCATACTCGTGGGCGTGCTGTTGATGCTGAGCACGTTCTCGGGCCTCGCATGGTACTTGTGGTCGCATCGCATGCAATACGCGGCTACGGCCTCGCAATACGTGGCGAGCGATTTTTTGTGGAACGTCTTCCGCTATTTTCCCGACGGCTATGTCACGAACAATCGTGAGAAGTTCGTCGATACGCTCGACCGCTTCACCAATGCGGCCTCGTTTGGCAAGATCACGAAGGACGATTTCCAAGCGTTGAGCGCGAAAGTGATGGAAGGCATCGGCGACCATAAACTCACCTACCAAGAGATCGACGACATTCTCTTGCTCATGAGCCAGGCCGCGGGCGGCGAAAACAACGAGGCGCATTAAATATGTCGTGAGTTCCGCAACACCTGCGGTGTCTTTATTCGCACAACGCAAATGTGCCCGTGAAGGCCAAGGATTCTGATTCGTCTTTTAGTTGGAGTATAACATGAAGGCATGGAAATGCATAATCGCCGTAGGGACGGGCGGCTTGCTGTTGGGCGCGAGCGGCGCTTTGGCTCAAATCAATGTGTCGGATATCAGAGCCTTGAAGCAAAAGTATATTAACGAAGAACTCGGATGCTCAGGTATTTCCGGAATTGTTTCCAAGCATGTCAACACGCCCGTGGGACAAGGTTGGGGCGGTTATAGTCCTACGGAGTGGTATCTCGCCGCGGACTTGACGCGGGCCGCGGGCTGCGGCAACAACTCGGGTGAGAGCCGTTTGCAAGCTGCGCTGGATTATGCCGAAGGCCGCGCGATTGAGAATTGGTGGGAGCGCGAGATCGGCGTGCCCTGGGCGCTGGCCGAGGGCTTGTTGCGCGGCGGGGGCAGCGTGCGCTCGGATTTGCGCGCGCGTCTCGAACGGGCGTTGCGCAATTTCATCGGCATGCAAAGCTTGGGCGAACACAACGGCGCGAACACGGTGTGGCGCGGTTGGGCGCGGTTGCTCGCGGCGTTTTATTTCGAAGATACGGCGTTGGCGCAAAGCGCGGTTGATCTCATGGCGACCGCGACCAGCCAAGGCAGTTACGCGCACATTCAATACGACTGGTCTTACTTCTTTCATTACGACGTGCTGAACATGCATTACGGCGGCCAGCACTTCGGCGATTTCGCGCGCTATCTGCAATTCACGGAGAACACGCCGTTCGCGCTTGATGCGCGCGTGAATCCCGACGATGCGCAGCGGCGCACGGGCTTGGAACTGCACCTGCTGTGGTTCAAAAATTTTGTGCGTTGGATTTATTATCAAGGCTACGGCGATCCGTATACGGTTTCAAAGTTTCCGCACAAGCAAGGCT
>CAYNDW010000408.1:0-6150 GCA_964395375.1 uncultured Cytophagia bacterium | reverse complement strand
TCCTGTTCAAAAAAGTTAGAATTTTTTTCTAACTTTCATGAACCAATGACATAAAACCTCACTCCGAACTTCTTTTTCAAACCTAAGCGACGCGATACCCCAAACTCGTCACGGCTTCGGCGATGCCGGAGAGGTCAATATCACTGCCGCGCGTCAGCGCATCGTGCGAGGGCGTGAGCACGGACAAAGCTTGCTGCACGTCATACTGCGCCACGCCCAGCCACGCGAAGATTTCATGCACGGCGGCCTCGCCGTTGGTCAACAAGTCTTCGTAGCGCACCAAACGATAACGCGGGTGGTCTTTATACTTTTGCCAGATCGGCAAATTGAAGCGCGCCCATTTCGAGAGCAAAAAGGTATCAGGATCTTGTTGCGGCGCGAGCAGGCCTCTTTGCTTCACTTTCTTCTGGCCTCTTTGCCACAAGCTGCCGGCTGCAATCGCGGCCGGGTTGCGGATCAAATGAAGAAAACGCAAGCGCGGATGCAGCTCCAATAACAAGTCGACATGATGCAGGTTGCGCGGATTTTTCCAGCCGAAGTATTGATAGCGCGTGTGCTCCTCCGGCGGAATTTGCGCGAGAATGAAATGCATGAAAGCCGCGATCAGCGGGCGACGCACCTCCGCCGGCTCATCGCGCAATCCCAAAAAACTTTTGCTCGCCTTGCTGTCTTTGGAATTGGGGCTGCATTGTTGATCGAGAAAAATTTGAGGCGAGGCTTCCAAGATATCGCGCAACGCGCGGCTGCCCGAGCCGCCGCTGCAGCCAATTACGACCGGAGACAAACCCTTGGTTTCCATTTTCGTGACTCCTCTGTCTCAAACCGCGAAGCAACGCCAAGCAACGCGAATCATACTTATTACGGCTTGGTTTGTGACTCCCCCTCAAGCTGTCATTCTGGAAGAATCTTCCCTCGTGCTCGGATCCATTCTAATTCTTAAATGGGTGAAAGCGATCTTTAAATTGCTTTCACCTTTTAGGCGCTGGGCATCAACTCCAGCGCTTAAAAAGATTCCTACTGCATGACACGTTTTGGGGGATGCACCTCGTTACCGATTTTGATCGCCAACTTTCACCCGGCAGGGAGGCCGGCGCTACTCCACACGTAATCGAGGCCTTCCGGAGCAGGATATTTTCTGCCTGAGCACACGGCTTCAAACTGCCGCGTGGCGCAAGGGACAGCCGGCCTCGCGCAAAATGCCGATGAACTTGCTCATGATTCTTTCAAACGAATAATGTTTGAGATAATACGCGCGGGGCGAAAAACGCGGCAGGTTGTCCAAAATTTCGGCGAGGCCGAGATGAAAATCTTCCGGGCGTTTCACCAAGCCTGCTTGCAGGCCGAGGTAGCGCGTGCCCGCAACCAAATAAGCATTGGCGAGTGTGGGCACATCCGCGGCCATGTATTCCAAAATTGCGCGCGGCACCGCGTCCATCACGGAGCACATGACGCCCATGCGCGATTGGTTGATGTAATAGTTCACGTCTTCCTTGAGCACTTCGCCGGTGAAATGCACGTCGAGCTTCAAGTCCGCGGCCAGCCGCTCCAATTCGGCGCGATAGCCGCGGCGATCATCGCCGACGCAGACACAGCGTAAATTGCGCTCGGGCAGTTGCGCGAGTGCGTGAAACAGCAATTCATGGTTCTTGCGTTCGCGCAAATAGGCGACATAGCAAACGTCATAAATTTTTTCAAGCGCGAGCGGACGATGCGCGCCGTCGTAATCGATCAGTTTGTCCCAAATTTCACATTGCACGTGCGGATAGCGCGAGTTCACTTTCTTGCGCTGTTTCTCTTCATCCACCAAACAAAGATGATAAAGCTCAAGATGCTCGATGTTCCAGGGGCGCCACTCTTTGGAATAAACCATTTTGAAGCTCTTAGGACAAAGTTCGAAGATTTGGCGTAAATAGGGCGGGAACTCCGTGCCTTCGACCCAGAGAATATCGGGCTGGCCGTGCGCGGCAATACGATCGGCGAGCGCGGAAGATAGCTCGCGTTGATTGCAGGGAAAAAGTTTGGTGTTTAATTGGCCGGGCGCGATAATTTCGTGATACGCACCGCCCCAAAACTTCCACTCTTCCGCGGCGCTGACGAGTTTATGTTTCTGCAAACCAAAAATAATATTTTTGGAACTGCTGCCGGCTTTCGCGGAAATCTTCATGCTCTCTAATGCAGCGCGGTCCAGTTCCGGCACGGTGTGTTCCTGCCCTTCGAACACGGTGCTGTGAGCTTTGCTGCGGATAAAAACCAGTTTCATTCCAATCCCTATGACATTTGACAAAAAAATCGGAACCGCAGCGCATTCCTCCAGCGCGGTCATTCCGCGGGCATCTCTTTAAGCGCTGGAGCCAGTGCCCGGCGCTAAAAAAATTTCCGTCGAGAGCCGGAATTAAGGAGGGGCGGCATTATCGAATCGAAAGTCAGCACTTCTCTAGCTGATCGTACCACTGCTGTCCCATCAACATACCCGCACTCTCCAAGTATTGCAAAGAGCGCCTGTCAAGATTCTTCACGGCCAAAAACATTTTGCTAAGCAGGAACGCGAGCGCATACCACGCCACGCGTTTCGGGGCGGCAGCCCAAGGCGCTGGTTGGGAGTAACCCCGCAAAAAAAGTTGCGTGGCTTCAAGCAAACGCGACCGCAGCCCGCCTTGGCTCAACTCTAAAAACTGAAGCGAGGCGATAAACTCCGCGACATCCGCGCACGGATCGCCTAAGGCCAGCGCGTCGAAATCAATGAGCGCGAGTTCTGGTCCGCGCAAGAGCATTTGCTCAAGGCGAATCGCGCCGTGCGTGGTGGCGAGCGGCAGGTTTTCTTGCGCAAAAGTATTTTGTTGCGCAGTGAGGCAATCCAGCCACAGCGTGATTTGTTCACGCAATTGCGGCGCGAGTAACACCAACTCCGCGGCGTCATCCGCCGCGGTTTTGAGCGCGTCGGTCATTTCCGGGCCGGGGCGCAAACCGGGCATGGCGCTTTTGTGCAAATCGGCCACTGCCGCGCCGAGCCGCGGGAAAAGGGTTTCCCAATTCTGTTCGTGCAACACTTCGAGGAGCGGAGCGCCGGGCCATTCTTCTTGCCAGAAGGTATTCACCTCTTCGAGGTGGCGAATCGGGCGGGGAATCTGCACGAAGGCGGCGTGCTTGCGGCTGTGCTCATAAGCCGCGCGCAGAATCTCGAAATGATAACGGCTCTTGGCGTCATGATAAGTTTTGCTATAGAACGAGAGCTTGCGGGTTTCACGGTTGGGGCCGATGAAATCGACATGATAACGCAGCACGCAGCGTTTGCCGGGCATGTACTTCACGCGGTCAAACGTCACGTGTTCGGCGCGCCAGTTTTCGTCAAAGCCGAAATCCGCGACCGAGGCATTGATTGTGTCTTTGACAAAATCGAGATCGACCATGCGGCTGAGCCAATCCATTTTCGGATCGCGCGGAAAACTCCACACGACCATATCGAGATCGGGCCAAAAGCTGAACGGCTGCCACACCGGCTCATTCGCAATATGGATCGCGCCGTTGGCGTTGCCGCTTTGCGTCACGATTTCATCGAAGCGCTTGCGCGCGCGTTTGTGCGGAAAGACTTTGCCGAAGAACCATTGTTTGAGCCGCGCCTCTGTGCCGTTTTGCATGAGCACGCGATACAGCAGCGTACAGCTTTGCGCCGGGCGATAATAAATTTTTTCGATCGCGCAGCTTTCAACTTTATATCCGGGCGCAGCCTCGGTTACAAAAGTTTCAAACCGCTTCGCCATCGCCGCGGGATCGGTAACCAGCTCGAGATGGTGCAATTGTGATTCGTTGAGAGATTGGAGATTCATGTTGGTGTTTATAGAAAAGATTGTATTCAAGAGAACGGCCTCGTAACGTTGTCATTCTGGAAGAATCTTCTCTAGTGCTCGATACACAATTCACTTTGAGACGTGTGCCAAGTGCGAGGGAAGGTTCTTACAGAATGACATTGCAGAGGGTATGCTTATAGAGTGTTGGCACTCCATCACTCCAATTGCATCCGTCCGGCCCCAATTTCCTCGGCGAGAGCGAGCAGCTTCGCAATCATGCCTTCATAATCGCGTTTGGAAACTTTGTTGGATTTCTCTAAACACTTCTTGGTTTCGCGGCAGAGCAGATAGGCCGCGGTGTACCATTGCAAAGCGTCTTGCGGCAAACCCCACGGCGCATGCGTGCGATAGGCATTGCAGAAATTTGCAATCGCCGTATGGCATTGCGCTTCCGTGCTCAAACCTTTGAGCGGGAGATAGAGCAGGTAAGCGATAAAGCCGCCGACTTCGGAAATCGGATTGCCTTGCACCAAATCGTCGAAGTCGATGAGCGCGAGGCGATCTTCCACCAGCAATAATTGCGTGAGCCGAAACGCGCCATGAAGCGGCGCGGGCGCAAGCGGCGTGAGCCGGGCAAATCTTTCCCGTAGCTCGCCCTCAAGTTTTTGCGCGCGCGCGAGGTGTTCCGGCGCGCTTTCCGCCAGACGCGCGAGAATTTTTTCGCAATCATAAAGCTCGTGCTCCGGGCTGCGCTGCTCCAACCGTTCGAATGCGGTTTGATGAAACTGCGCGAGCATGGCGCCGCTGCTCGCGGCAATCGCGGCGAGATCGGCGTGTGGCAGCAATTGATCGACATTGCGCCCCTGCAAGCCGCGCTGAAAAATCACGTTCAACGTTGCGTCACAAATGACCGGCTCCGGAATCAACAGCGCACCGCTGTGGCAAACGGGCGCTTGCCACAGCGCTTGCAGTTTGCGAAACAGCGGCTTGACGGAAGTTTTCGAACTGAAAATTTTACTATAGAGCACCAGCTCGGAATGCTGCAGCCCGTCTGCCGTTTCCAAAAACAAAACATGTCGCAAGGTGCAGCGCGTTTGCGGCGCATATTTCACCACGCTCGTGCGCACTTCCCGTAAAGTAATTTCCGGCGGCAGCTTTAGCGCCGACCAATGTTCATGCAACAAAACGCGCAAACGTTCCGGCGCCACGAGCGCGCTGAGATGTTTAATTTTAGGGTCGTTCGGAAATCCCCAAAGCAGAATTTTTTGCTCGGGCAGAAGATGCAGCGACGGCACAAATTCCGGCGCGGTCAGCGCGCCGTTTTGCATGCGCGCCATTTTTTGTAGCGCACCTCCGTTCGCGTCCATCACACCGATCAAAATCTGCTGGCCGGTTTTGCCGGTTTGTAAATCCGAAACGTGCAGTTTATAACTGAGACTGCACTTCCGTCCGGGTTTATAATCGCACGCCGTGATTTCAAGCTTGTCGACGAGGCGCCGGCCCTCGGCAAAGCCCGGCAAACTCTTTTGCAAGAGGTTCTGCATCGCGGCAAGGTCGGTCGCCACCGCAAGTTGTGGAAGCCGCGCATCCTCCGGCAGCTTCGCAACGAAAGCCATAACCCAACTCCTATGAGAAAAAATCTTCCATGCGACTCTGGTAAATAAGAGCCGCGAGAACTTCTTTTATTGCGGACAAAGCTCGCCGGCAATTTTCAAAAGCTTATTCATCAAACTAGCGTCCAGCCGCTTCACCGATTTATAAACTTGGCTGCCCAACACATGGCTTGCGGCAAACCAATTAATGCGCTCCGGCGACAATGGTTGTTGCGCTCTTTCGTTATAGCCCGCACTTTCTTGATTAGAGATCAAGGCTCACCTGACGCTCGTTTAAAGCGCAGGCGCTAATTGCAGCGCATGCGCCTCCCCCGAATCTTGTTTGGCCGGCTCGTTTGCCACGGGCTGGAGTTGCAATTCATACAGTTCGCGATAAGCCGGGCTGGATTTCATCAACCCTTGATGCGTGCCGCACACCGCGGGCGCGCCTTTTTGCAGGACGAGAATTTTATCCGCGCGCGCGATGGTGGAAAATTTGTGCGCGATCATGAACACGGTTTTGTCTTGCATCAAAACTTCGAGCGCGGCATGAATCGCGGCTTCCGTGCGCGCATCCAGCGCAGTGGCGGGTTCATCGAGAATCATGATCGGCGTATTGCGCACAATGGCGCGCGCGATATTGAGCCGCTGCTTTTGTCCGCCGGAAAGATTGTCGCCGCCCTCAGCAACCATCGTGTCATAGCCTTCGGGCATGGCCATGATAAATTCATGCGCTTGTGCCAACTTTGCGGCGTGCATGATTTCGGCTTCCG
>CAYNDW010000407.1:0-6166 GCA_964395375.1 uncultured Cytophagia bacterium | reverse complement strand
TCTCGCGAAATCACCATCCTCTGCACTTCGCTCGTGCCTTCGCCGATCTCGGTGAGTTTGGCGTCGCGCCAATAACGCTCGACGGGATAGTCCATGATGTAGCCGTAGCCGCCGAAAGTTTGAATGGCTTTGTTGCACGCGCGCATCGCGGCCTCGCTCGCGAAGAGTTTCGCCATCGCGGCCTCTTTCACGAACGGCTTGCCCGCGTCTTTCAGCTGCGCGGCGTGATGCACCATCAAACGCGCGGCGTGCAGCTCCGTGGCCATGTCGGCAATGTACCAACGAATCGCTTGAAACTCGCTAATGGCTTGGCCGAACGCTTTGCGCTCTTTTGAATAAGCCGTGGCTTTATCCATCGCGGCTTGGCCGAGACCGACCGCCATCGCGCCGATGCCGATGCGACCGCCATCGAGAATTTGCATCGCGTATTTGAAGGCTTCGTTCTTTTCGCCGAGCAGGCCCGCGGCGGGCACGCGACAATCTTCAAACGTGATTTGGCGCGTGTCGCTCGCGCGCAAGCCGAGTTTGTTTTCTTTCTTGCCGATAACCACGCCGGGATATTCACGCTCGACAATGAAGGCACTAATGCCCTTCGTCTTCGCTTCAGGATTTGTCTTCGCAAACACGACATACGTTCCGGCATAGCCGCCATTGGTCACGTACATCTTATTGCCGTTGAGAATGTACTCATTGCCTTTGCGTACGGCGTTGGTCGAAAGCGCGCCGGCGTCGGAACCGCTGTGCGGCTCGGTCAAACAAAAGGAGCCGAACTTCTCCGCGCTCAACAATGGCGGCAAATATTTTTTCTTCTGCGCTTCATTGCCGAACATCAAAATCGGCATGGAGCACAACGAGCAATGCGCGGCAACCGAAAGCGTGGTTGAGCCGCAGGCCTTCGCGATTTCTTCCATCATCAAAGCAAAAGACAGCGTATCGAGATCGCTGCCGCCATATGCCGAAGGAAACGGAATGCCGAGAAAGCCCAGTTCGCCCATTTTACGCAGCGTTGCTGCAGGAAATTCCATGGTCACGTCAATCTCCGCGGCTTGCGGCTCGATTTCTTTTTGTGCGAATTCGCGCACGGTGTCGCGCAACATGATTTGTTCATCGGATAGATTCAGCATGTTTGCTCTTTCGGTTTAAGATAATCGTTAGATGATTGCCTGAGGGAAGGATTTGCTCGTTGTTGGTTGTTAGTTTCTGGTTGCTCGTCACCAATCCACGCTTTGCAACATCAAGCGCAAAATTGGCTACACCACGCCCCCTCTAGCGTTGTCATTTAGGAGGAATCTTTTTAAGCACTCGGCAGCATCTCCAGTGCGTAAAAAGATTCTTCCAGAATGACACAAGAGGATGATGAGGTGTCGCCTATATTTCGATCAAAATAATAATTGGCTCGTTGGCTCATTTTTTTGGGCTCGTTGCCTTTCACTCGCCCTTGAAAAGCGGCGCGCGCTTCTCATTAAACGCCGACAGCGCCTCGCGCCGATCACTCGTGGGAATGATGCGCTTATAACATTCAAATTCGATTTCCAAACCGCTCGTCAGCGGCATCTCCAAGCCGCGCTGCATCGCCTCTTTCGCGTATTGCACCGCCAGCGGCCCGTTCGCCGCGATGAGCTTGGCATAATAAAGCGCCGCGTCATGCAGCTCGATCTCGGGAACCACGCGATTGGCCACACCGTGCGCGAGACATTCTTGTGCGTCGAAAATTTTTGCAGTCGTAATCCATTCCATCGCGCGCGCATAGCCGATCAAGCGCGTCAAACGTTGCGTGCCGCCGGCGCCGGGCAAAATCGCGAGCGCGGTTTCGCGCAGGCCCAGCTTGGCGCTTTCGCCGAGCACGCGCATATCCGCAGCAAGCGTGAGCTCCATGCCGCCGCCTAAAGCGGAGCCTTGAATCGCTGCAATCGTTGGCACTTTGATATCTGCAATCGCTTGTACGGCATCGCGAATGCCTTGCACGACATGCACGACTTGATCTTCGGGAACCTCTTTGCGCTCTTTCAAATCCGCGCCCGCGCAAAAGTGCGAGCCTTCCGCGGCGAGCACGAGCACGCGCACTTCTTTGCGCGCCACGTCGCGATTCGCCAAATGCGCCGCAGCAAAAATCTCGCTCACGAGTTGGCGGCCCAGCGCATTCACCGGTGGCCGATTGAGCGTCAGCTTGCCGATGAAATTTTCAACGCTATATTTGATGAATTGAAACTCTGCCAATGCTGCTCCTTCCGTGGAGTTTGGTGTGATGAGGATCGAGGATAGAAGATCGTGGATTGTGGATCGTAGATAGTGGCTTGTGAATCAATCCGTGTGAGACGATCTACTATCCACGATCCACTATTCTCGATCTTCAATCCACCATCCACGATCAACTATCCTCGATCTACGAGCTCTTCCGGCGCTTCGATTTCCATCTGCAACAAACCTAACCCATGCGTCTTACCTTGCGCGTCGGATTTCAAACTCTCCGAGCCGCCGCCGCCGAGCGCGTCGTGCAAAATAAAATTGAGTGCGAGAATGTTTTCCACTTCATAGCGCTCGACTTCGCCGCGACAAATTTTGCTGAAATGCGCTTGCACCCGCGCGGGCGTGAGTTCTTGCTTGAGCAATTCATAACCCGCGCGATGGTATGCGACGATGCCGACATTGCTCGCATCGCCTTTGTCGCCGCTGCGCGCGTAGGCGATTGCAGAGAGAAAGATTTTTTTCATGTTTCGTACAATAGTTTGGAGTATTGGATTGATGGAGTGTTGGAGAGATGGAGAGATGGACTTCCAATCATCCAACACTCCATCAATCCGTTACTCCACATTATTGTTTCTTTTCCAACGAGTGCAGCGAATCCAACCCCTCCGGCAACGGCAACACCCAGCGCACGGGCTGCACTGTGCCGTCGCGGCGCACGATGCGTTCGACGTGTTTGTGTTTGAGCACGGAATGTTCGATCCACACCTCGTCTTCCACAATCACGCCGAAAATATAACTCGTGCCTTTGATGAGCACATTGTTGCCGATGCGCGTCGGATACGCATCGCTCCCGGTCATGTTCACGCCGGATTCGATTTGGCAATTGTCGCCGATGGTGAGATTGCCCTTCACGAAATCACCGGGCAAGATTTGCGAATTGCGGCCGATAGTCAACGTTTGATGCGGATATGTGCTCAGTTGCACATTCTCATGAATCACGACGTTTTCGCCGAGCATGATATTGCCTTCGAGCGTCGCGCGGCTTTTGATCACCACGCCTTTGCTCAAATGCACGTTCGGTCCGATATGCACGCCCTTGCCGAGGGCAATATCGAGCGGCGCGTGCGCGATGTCGAGGCCGATGATTTGATCGATCACTTCGTCGGCGATAAAGAAATCGTCTTGATCATCGATCATGATGATATCTTTTAGGCGCTCATACGCCCGCTCGCGCGCAATAGCTTCCATTTCTTTAAGCACGCTCTTGTTGTTGAAGCCCAGCACCGTCGCATAATCTTTCGTGCGCGAGGCGAGCACCGCAAGGCCGTTGTTGTTGAAAATCGCGATGAGGTCCGTGACATACAACTCGCCCTGTGCGTTGTTCGTCTGCAGCGTCTCGATATACTTCGCGAGCGGCGGGAAACTAAACGCATACACGCCGGTGTTAAACTCGCGCGTGTTCAACAGCTCTTCTTTGGAAAATTCATACTCGCGTTTGTTGAACGTGATGCGATACGGCTTGTTCGCCTCGAGCGCGAGCAGGTCGCGATGCTCGATAATCTCGATCACTTTGCCGTGATCCGCGCCCGAAGCTTTGCCCGCTGCGTCTTTTTCCGGCACGCGAATGATGCGGCCATAATAATTCTCCTCGGGGTTGCCTTGATAATCCGCAGTGAGCACCATCATGTCGCAAGCAAGCGTTTCAAAATCGCGGCGCAGATCGCGGATGGCGCGGCTGTTCAGCAAACCCATGTCGCCGGGAAAAACATAGACCGCGCCGGAGTAATGGTGTTGCAGCAGATCGCGCAAGCCCACGCGCACCGCATCGCCCGTGCCTTTTTGCTGCTCTTGAAACACAAACGTGCGCTGTGGCGCTTTACCCACCGCACTCGCAACGTCCGGCGCTTTGATGCCAACCACGAGCACTTGATTCGTGGTCTCCAATCCTTCGCGCGCGGCATTGGCCACACGCGTCACGGTGGGCACGCCCCAAATCATGTGCAGCATTTTCGACTTTTCGGATTTGATGCGCTTGCCATGCCCCGCGGCGAGAATCATTGCCACGTTCGGGCTGGAATAGTCGAGCGGTGCGGAAAGCTCGTTGAGCTTCGCATGAATTTCTGGAATTTGATCCTTCATCACAGATGTTCCTTCTTCGAGTTGTGGGTCCGGTAGTGATGGTGTTAAAATATGTTTGTGTGATTTACGCGTAAGTGAAGACCTCCGTTTTCCATTTTTCGATGTCATTCAGAAGGAATTTTTTTACTCGCTGGGAATATTGCCGAGTGCTTGAAAAGATTTCTACGAAATGACAATCGCTAGAAAGTCGTGGCTTGTCATGAAACGATATGTACACACCACTCTAAAATTGTACCACTTCAACCTTCGCCTCAATCTTCTCCTTCCTCACCAGCGCCGGCCAATAGCTCATGATCTCCGTGGCCTTCGGCCGGCCTCCGGCGAAGCCGGTGACTCCTGGCGGGCCGCTGGTCACGAGCGGCACGATCTCCATGCCGAAACGGTCGAGCTTCTTTTTATCATAACCTTTCACGCCGATGCGCAGCACCACTTCGGGCGGATCGATTTCCGGCACGATGCCTTCGTGACAAACGCCCGCGCCGAGAAATTCCACCATCCGCTCCTCTTCACTAAACGTCACGCCGTCGAGGCCGAGCCGCTTCCAAATAATATCCGCACAGAGTTTTGCTTTCTCCAAAGCATTCGGGCCGGAGATCACGAGCTGGCCGATATTTTTATAGCCGTTTTCATAACTGATGCTCACTTTCAAAAACTCCGTGGGCGTGCAACCTTTTATGCCGAACACGCGCACGCGGTCTTTGCCCGCCGGCTCAAGTTGAATCGTGGTGAAGTCCGCAATCACATCGGGCGTGAGATAGTTTCTCGGATCGCCCATTTCATAAACAAGCTGCGAGGCCACGGTCTCAATCGAAACCTTGCCGCCGGTGCCTTCGTGTTTGGTGATGAAAAACTCGCCGCTGGGATACGCTTCGATGATCGGATAACCGATACGCGCGAAGTCTTCGATCTCGCGCCAGTTCGTGTAATTCGCGCCGGTGCATTGCGCGCCGCACTCGACGATGTGGCCCGCAATCGTGCCCGCGGCGAGTTTGTCAAACTCTTCGGGCTTCCAACCGAACTCGTGAATCATCGGGCCGAGCACGAGCGAGGGATCGGTGACGCGGCCGCAAATCACAATGTCCGCGCCGCGATCGAGTGCCTCGGCAATCGGAAACGCGCCGAGATACGCATTCGCCGAAGCAATGGGCTTGTTGATTTCAGCAAGCGTGCGACCATCATCGAGGTTTTTGAACGACTCACCATGCGCTTGCAACTCCGGCAACCGCGCGAGAATGTCATCGCCCGCCACCGTCGCGACTTTGAGGTTGCTCAAACCGAAGCGCTTAATCACTTCGCCCGTCGCACGCGCGCATGCCGCGGAGTTCACGCCGCCCGCGCTCGCAATGATTTTGATTTTTTTCTCATAACACTCGGGCAGAATGCGCTCGAGCATTTGGATGAAGTCGGTCGCGTAGCCGGCCTCAGGATTGCGTTTGTAAAGCTTTTGCATAATGCTCATCGTCACCTCGGCGAGGTAATCGAGCGTGAGATAATGCAGCGGCCCTTCGCGCACGAGCCGCACCGGCCCGAGAATCGAATCGCCCCAAAAGCCCTGGCCGTTGGCGATGAGGAGTGGAGAGATTGCGTTCATGTCAGTTTGCCGAGTTATAGAAAATCCGCATCTGTGGAATCAATGCGCCATTTCAAATTCGATGCCTTGTGGCTTGGTCACTCGCCGCGACGCATCAAGAATTTCGAGCGAGATCAAATGGCCTTGCGCGTCATAATCCAAAATCACGCCGTCCTTGTCTTCGTCGCTCTCCGCCACCGGCGTATCTTTGAAAATCACCGTGAGTGTGTCGGTGTGGGGATCATAGATCACTTTCATGGGTTAGCTCCA
>CAYNDW010000406.1:0-6184 GCA_964395375.1 uncultured Cytophagia bacterium | reverse complement strand
ATTAAAACTTGACGCTGAACAAAAAGGGGGGTACGATGTTATTCCGCAGCCCTCAAGATCAAAACGAATCAAGCAACCACCGGCGTCGGCGCCCGGCCGTTGTTATTTTCCGCGGCAAGTTCCGCGGTCCATTCGCGCTGCCAGCCATATTGCAGCTCGTACAATTCGCGATAGTTTTTGCTTTCGCGCATAAGCTGTTCATGCGTGCCGAAGTGCGCGGCTTGGCCTTCGTCCAACAAGAGAATTTTGTCGGCGTTGACGATGGTGGAAAATTTATGCGCGATGATGAACGTGGTCTTGCCCGTGGCCAGGCGCTGAATGGCCGTGTTAACCTTGGCTTCGGATATTGCGTCGAGGCCCGTCACGGGTTCGTCCATAATGACGAGCGGCGTATTGCGAATGATGGCGCGCGCAATGTTGATGCGCTGGCGCTGTCCGCCGGAAAGATTGTTGCTGCCTTCGTCGATGAAGGTGTCATACCCTTCCGGCATTTGCATGATGAATTCATGCGCCTCGGCATTTTGCGCCGCGGCAACGACCTCCGCCTCGGTTGCGCCAAGCTTGCCGAACGCGAGGTTCTCGCGCACGGTTTGATTGAACAACATGGCGTTTTGCAGCACGATGGTCATTTGGTCGCGCAGCGATTTAATCGTGAAGTGGCGCGCGTCCTGACCGTCAATCAAAATTTCGCCTTTACGCGGATCATAAAAACGCATGAGCAAACTGATCAACGTGGATTTGCCCGCGCCGCTTTGCCCGACAATCGCAATGGTTTCGCCGGCGCGCGCGTGAAAATTCAAGCCGCTCAAAACCTCCTGGCCCTTTTTATAACCAAACGTAACGTTCCGAAATTCGACGTCGCCTTGGAGCGGCGGCGCCGGCCTTGCGTGCGGATGATCATGCACGATCTTGTCATTCTCGACCAATTCCAGCAAGCGTTCGCCCGAGGCCATGGACTTGGCCAGGCCCAAAAAGATGGCGCTAAACTTTTCCAGCGAGCCATAGATGTCGCGCAAGTACGCGGTGAAGAGCACCAAAGTGCCGGGCGTAATATCGCCGCCGAGGGCGTAGCGGCCACCGAAGTAGAGCACGCCGCCGGTGCCGAGAATCACCAAGAAATCGACCACGCGGCTGTAGGTGCGGTGAATGCGAAAGGCTTCCACTTGTGAATTTAAACTGTCTTTGTTCTCCGCGCTCAAGCGCGCGTGTTCGGAAGCTTCCCGGCCGTAAGCTTGCACCAAAGCCATGGCATTGACGTTTTCCACGAGCACGGAGGCGACTTCGCCTTCCTGCTGCCGCATTTTCCTCAGCGCCTTTTTCATACCCGCGCTGAAATATTTGGTGGCGTAGTAGATGAAGGGCACGCTGGTGAGCGCGATGAGGGCCAGGCGCCAATCCAGCATGAACATCAAAACCGAATAGCCGGCAAACGAGACGAGGCGATGCGACAAGTCCTGTGGAAAGTCGATCAAGATGCTGCTCATTTGTTTCGCATCGGAAGTGAGCAGGTACACCAGATTGCCGGAGCGCGAGGTTTCATGAAAGGACAAGGACATGCGCTGCAACTGCGCGAAGACGCGCTCGCGAATGTCGGCATTGATGCGATCGCCGGTGCCGGAAATCCAAAACTTGTTGATGTAAGTGAAAACGGATTCCAGCGCGATCACGAGAATGATGGAAACCGAAAGCAGCAGCAGGAGAGATTTGGGATCGTTTTCCAACAGGGGTTTGAGAAAGCTTAAGCTGGAAGGCAGGCTTTCATCGAGGAGGAGGTTATCCAATACGATTTTGAGCGGCCAGGGGCGCAGCATTTCCGCGGCAATGCCTGCGAACAGCGCGAGATAGGCCACCGCCAAAACTTTCCAATACTTTTTATAATGCTGCCCGAAAACTTTATAGATGCGCAGGAGGGTGCGAGTATTGATTTTGTCTTTAGCCTCCTTCTTACTCTTCTTACCCAACTTCCGTTACTCCTTACGTATTACGGATGAGGTATACTGCCTCCGGGTTATTTTGTAAAACCCTTTTTTGAAATGTCATTCTGGAAGGACCTTCCCTCGGACTTGGCCTTCTTCCCAGCGCGAGGGAAGGTTTTTCCAGAATGACAACTCGAGAGGAGTTACAAACCGACCCACGACGAGGTTTTATTCGCTTTTACTCGGTTCCGGCCCATGCATCAAAGCCAGCGCGGCTTGCAGCAATCTATGCGCGCGCGCGCGGCGCGCGGCTTCATCTTGCAGACGCAAACTGATTACGGCGCGGCGCAAATAGGCAAAGGCTTGATAGGTACGCAACGCCGGCAGCGTACGGTTCGCATTGGCCGAGAGATAGGCTTCTAGAAAAGCATGCCTAAGCTCGCCGCTTTTTTCTCCAAAATGCTCCGCCAGCGTCACCAGAAAATTACCGACATCCAGCGCCGCATGCGAGCGGCAGAACCCGTCAAAATCGATAAACACCGCCTGGTTTTCGGTGATAAAGATTTGCGCGAGATTCAAATCGCCGTGGAGCGGACACAACTCCGCGGCGCGCAAACCGGCGTCCGCGTTCATCATCGCGATCAAATCCAACACCGCCGGCGCCAACTCGGGGTGCGCCTCGGCCAAAGCCTCCGGGCCGGGGTGGCAATATTTTTCGAGATGATCTGCAAAGGTTTTCATCTGCCCCATGCCGACGGGCAAACGATGCAAGGCCGCCAAACTTTTCGCGGTATGTTGAATCGCCGCGAACAATTCATCGGGCTGGGAGAGCGTCGTAAGCGCGCGACCGGGCGCCGCGGTTTGCAACACCAGACCCAGCTCCGCGACATAGGCCAAAGGTTGCGGCAACGCAAAACTGGAGCGCTCGGTTTGCGCCGTTTGCCACAGCGCTTGCAGCGTTTCAAATATCATCCGGCCACGATCTTTGCGATAGAGCTTGCCAAACACCGTGCATTCGTCGCAGGCCGGATCAGAAAAAGACAAGTGATATGCAATTACGCCGCGTTTGCCCGGAACGTATTTCAACAATTCGGCGCGCACGCGCGAAAGCAAAACTGGCTCGCCCGCGCAGCCGAGCGCCGCGGCGAGCACGGGCAACATGCTTTCGTGATCCAACGCCCGGCCGAGGCCGGGCAATTTGCGATCAGTCACAGGTGAGCTCAAATACCGTCGATCTCCGTTTTCTCGTTCAAAGCGATGGCAATACCGACCACTTCCACGAGGTTCGTGTCCCGATCAATTTTATTAATGGGACCTTGCAGCTCGTCGATAGCAAAGCCTTTCGGCTCTTGCACTTTGATCTTCACCGGCACGAAACCCGTGGCCGGCGTAAACTTGCCCTTCACTTTGATGACGTCGCCGACTTTCAAATCTTTCAAACCAACGTCTTGGCGCGCGAGATTTTTGATCAAGGCATTGCCGCTTACCGTGAAATCACGATGCATCACGCGGATGATATTGCGTTCCGCTTCCACGCCTTGCAGCTTGCCTTCGAGCGAAACATCTTCCTCGTCCGACTTAACGACAATGGCAAGGGCCATAAACTTGCCTTCGGCCGCTTGGCCTTTCACTTTGACCCTCTGACCAATCTTCAATTCGTTGAAACCGACAATCTGACTCATGGAACTGACCTCCAAAGGTTCTGGATATAGATGGTTGTATACTGCACAGGTGATTAAATATTACGGTCGAGCGTAAAAGCAGACTTCTGTTGCACGCGCTTCCGGAATTATAAAGCCTATCTGTCTTCGGCAAATCCAGCTTTACTCTCTTATTTGAGCGCGAACACCTCTCGTGGCATTTTAACTTCTGCGCCGTTGAGTAAACCCGCAACGGTTAGAATTTGTAGTTTTGGATAGTTCCTCCCTAAACCATCCGAGTGATAGAATTCCGCGTCAGCAGCTTCTTTATGCATATCATCGCTGGGCTTTCCCAGCGTGATAAATACTCCCATTGCAGCTTTCTCTCGCTCTATTGTGCCACGCAGATCACGGATGTCACCACTTTTGACTTTACCGCTTTTGACTTGGACAAGCACTCGCTTTGCCTTACCACTATTGTCATCAATGAAAGTGATAATGCCATCTATGCCTTTATCTTTCCCTTTCTTACCCTTTTTACTATCACCATCATTACTACTCAAAGGCCTTGCTTTTACTAGTGACAATACCCACCATTGGAATTGATAACGGTCATCCTGAGCAAGTTGTTGAGCAGATGCCAAATCTACGGGCTCGCATTCAACGACGTAATCTTCTTTCTCTTTCAGTTTAAAATCTCTTTTAAGCCGATACTTTTGCAAGGTGATCGCAAGATGAGTGATGTCAATACCGATCCAGCGTCGTCCCAATTTCTGAGCGGTGGCTATGGTCGTACCACACCCACAGAACGGATCAAGCACTGTTCCATCGGGTGGGCAAGAACTTTTGATAATGCGCTCGAGCAAACCCAACGGTTTCTGCGTTTGATATCCTAAACGCTCCGGATCTGTTGGACCCAACCAAGCGACATCTTGCTCAATGCCTTCTTCTGTTCCGTGAACCGTGCCTTTGGTGTAAGGCTGGTAAGCCCAAATATCTTGGAGAGGTTGCCCATTATCTTCATCGAGGTAACGCACAGGTGTCGGCCAAGCCGCGCCTTCCTTAATTTCGATGAATCCCATTTTGTGGAGGGCGTTCAATTTTGACAGAACACCCATGTTTTCAAGTTTGGAGGGCATTTTCCTTACGAGGAAACCCGGAATAGCCCAATGCCTTTTTTTTGTTGTCGGATTGAAGCCTTTCCAAGCTGCCCCCGACTCACCGGAAGTTGCTCCTGGGCCTGTTAAAACATTTCCGCCGCTGATGAATTTGTAACGCCCCGTTTCGTCTTTAGCATAACGACTTTCAACATGGCCTTTCATATAAGGCCGTTTTACGATGTTGAAAAAATAACTGGGCGTTTTCGTATAAAACAAGATAACATCATGAATAGGCCCAAAACTTCGGCGTGGGCCATGCGCCCCTGTACGTCGCCAGATAATTTCATTCCGAAAGTTTTCAGGCCCAAAGATGGTATCCAACACGACTTTGAGATAGTGGCTGGCCGTTGGGTCACAGTGAAGATACAGGCTGCCCGTGGGCTTGAGAACGCGATGAAGTTCCACCAATCTAGCAGCTATCATTACGAGGTAAGCCGTCATTTGATTAGTACCGAGAAATTGCCGCAATGCGTTCATCATATTTGATATGCGCACATCACCGAGTGTCACCAAATCATGATAGGTTTGTGCGGCGTTGGTGTTCCAGTGCCATGTGTCTTCAAATGCCCTGATTTGAGCTTGGGCTTCTTCACCGCTCTCATCCTTAAAGAGAATGTTGTAGCCACGATTGGAGTTGAATGGCGGATCGAGATAAATTAGGTCTATGCTCTCGGGGTCACCATGCTCTCTTAAGATTTTGAGATTGTCACCATAATAAAGTTTGTTCAACTACGCGCCTCCGCAGTGGCATCCTTCACCTTTTTTAATGTGAAAGATGCACATAATTTTGTCGTATGCTGCTGACGAAGAATCTATTTGAACAACCCTCAAGCGCGTAAAGGAATCTCTCCTACACTCTAATAGGAGTGAAGTGGCTACTTCACTCCGCTACTTCCAGCTCGAAATCTTCGACTTCGTCGTCATACCCGGCTTTGAAGAAGTCGCTCTCCGGCGTTACCGTGCTCTTCTTCATTTCATCAATGCACGCTAGCCCCATTTCGACCATGCGCTTCACGCGGCGCTCCCAGCCTTCTTCTTGCATGCGCAAACATTTGCAGGCGCGGCGCAAATGCGTCAGCCCTTCATAAAGCGGAATGCGCTGTGCAATCGCCGGATCCATGCTCGAAAAATATTCGTCCAGGAAAACGTCGATCAGTTCGCGCATTTCCGGCTGGCGCTTGATTTTGCCTTTGAGAAACACCAGCAAGTTCAACGACAATAAACTTATTTCCTTCAAGATCGTAGCAGATTTGAACTCCCATTTTATAACTAATTATTGATGTTTATTGATAATATAGTCGTCCAACAATATAAACTGGTGTCTTGTGTTGGACAACTAATAGTAAACCAACTATATTAACACAGGATTACTTGGTTGGTTTACTATATTTATGCTTTTTTGAAGAAACCTTTTTAAATAAGTGTTAAGAACTTAACTAAATGGAAATGTAGGTAGTAGCTTACCTGA
>CAYNDW010000405.1:0-6194 GCA_964395375.1 uncultured Cytophagia bacterium | reverse complement strand
AATTGAAAGCGATGTACGCCGACGAAGCCGACGTGCCGCGACGATTGCGGGCGCAATTAGCATGATTGCAAACATGGCGCAATGGTCCATGATCTTCGGCGGCGGTCGCAGCAGTGAGGAGGAGGAAGGCGGCGGCGGTTTAATCGGCGGCTTGGCTATGATCATTATCGCGCCGATTGCGGCCATGTTGATTCAAATGGCCGTGAGCCGCTCGCGCGAATACGTCGCGGACGAAGACGGGGCGCGCATCGCCGGCAATCCGCGTTTTCTCGCCAACGCATTGCGACGCTTGCATGCGGGTGTGCAACAATTGCCGATGGACGCCAATCCTGCGACCGCGCACATGTTCATCGTCAGCCCGCTCACCGGCGGCGGCTTAATGAGCCTGTTCAGCACGCATCCGCCGATGGAGGAACGCATCACGCGTTTTGAAAATTTGCGCCTCTCCTAAAATTGGAGTGCGAGATTCTTGGAGTGAGGATCTGATGCAAACGCTTCAAAGCTTTCGCGCCTCTTGCATTCTCCGTCAATAATTGTGCAACCGATATTGAAATGCGTTTCGCAATTCAATGTCGGTTTTTTATTTTGTTCGCGACAGGGGTTCGTTTGCAACACTCTCGAAACTGTCATTCGTAAGAACCTTCCCTTGCGCTGGGAATAGAACCAAGCACGAGGGAAGGTTCTTACAGAATGACAATTCCTCCGAATTTGATCATCACATTTCATTAGAAAGAACTTCGTGAACGATCCGCTCAAACTTAGCCGTCAAAAATATCCGCTCGCGCGCCTCGGCATTATCGGCGGCGGCCAGCTTGGCAAAATGCTCGCGCAGAAAGCCAAGCAAATGGGCATGCACGTAATCATTCTCGATCCCACGCCGTGCTCGCCCGCAGGCCAAGTGGCGGATGAACAAATTCTCGGCGGCTTTGATGATCACGAGAAACTGCGCGCGTTGGTGGAGCGCTGCGAGGTGACGACGTATGATCTCGAACATATCGATACGGCGGCGCTCAAATTTTTTGATGAAGCGGGTCATCGGCTTTTTCCTTCGCCGCATTTGCTCGAGATCATTCAAGACAAACTCGCGCAAAAAGAGGTATTAGCAAAACACGGCATTCCGCTTCCGGCTTATCAACAAGTCGATCGGCCGAGTTTGGAAAGTTTTTCGCGCTTCGGCTTTCCGCTCGTGCAGAAGGCGCGTTTCGGCGGATATGACGGCCGCGGGGTGATCGTCATGCGCAACGCGGCGGACTTCACGCAAGCGCTGCCGGTGGCATCGACGATTGAGCGCGCGCTTGCGTTAGAAAAAGAATTGGCGGTGATGGTGGCGCGCGATCACCACGGCAACCTCGCATGTTATCCCGTCGTGGAAATGGTGTTTGACCCGCGCGGCAATGTGCTCGACCTGCTCCTTGCGCCGGCGCGCATTGCACCACGCCTCGCACAACAGGCACGCAAGTTGGCGCTTGCCGCCGTGCAGGCATTGGCAGGCGTGGGCGTGTTTGGCGTCGAGTTGTTTTTATCAAAAGAAGAAAAGTTGTTCGTCAATGAAGTCGCGCCGCGGCCGCACAACTCCGGCCACTATACCATTGAAGCGTGTGTGACGAGTCAATACGAGCAACACCTGCGCGCGATTTTGGGCATGCCTTTAGGCGATACGAGTTTGTTGCGCCCGGCGGCGATGCTCAACTTGTTGGGCGAACCTAGTTTCGTGGGCAAACCACTCGTGCGCGGCTTGCAAGAAGCTTTGGCGATTCCCGGCTTGTCATTTCATCTGTATGGCAAAGCCGAAACCCGACCGTTGCGCAAGATGGGGCACGTGACGATTATGGGCGAGAGCATGGACGAGGTTTTAATCAAAGCGCAAAAGGCGAAAGCATTGCTGCGCATTGAAGCGGAGGTGAAGACATGAACCAACCCCTCGTTGGCATTATCATGGGCAGCGATTCGGATTTGCCCGTGCTGCAACAGGCCGCGGACATTTTGCAAGAGTTCGGCGTCGCGTTTGAACTGACGATTGTCTCGGCGCATCGCACGCCGCAGCGCATGTTTGAATATGCGCGCACTGCGGAAACGCGCGGCCTCGAAGTGATCATCGCAGGCGCGGGCGGCGCGGCGCATTTGCCGGGCATGGTCGCCGCGCTCACGCCGCTGCCCGTGATTGGCGTGCCGGTGAAATCCTCTTCTTTGGAAGGAATGGATGCGCTGCTTTCAATTGTGCAAATGCCCGGCGGCGTGCCCGTGGCGACCGTGGCGATTAACAATGCGAAGAACGCCGGCATTCTCGCGGCGCAAATCCTCGCCGTGAAATTTCCCGAGCTGCGCGCACGCGTGAAAAATTATAAAGCGCAATTAGAGCGCTCAGTTTTGGATAAAGCCGCGCAGCTTGAAAACGCAAAGCCGGACTGATATGCGCGCGGTTCATTTTGCTGAGGCTTATTGTTTCGCGCACCAACGCACCCTATATTCGTGCTGACATGTCTCCACTCATTTCCGTTATCATTCCAACCTTCAATCGCGCCGCGATGCTGGCCGAAGCCATTGACTCCGTGCGCGCGCAATCGGAACGCGATTTTGAATTGCTCGTGATCGACGACGGCTCCACGGATGAGACGCAGCGCGTCTGTGCCTCGTATGGCGCGCAACTGTGTTACTTCAAGCAAGACCATCGCGGCGTTTCCGCGGCGCGCAATTTCGGGATTGCGCAAGCGCGCGGTGCGTTTATTACTTTTCTGGATTCGGATGATCTTTGGCAAAAGCACAAACTGCGGCGGCAAAGGGCTTGGCTCGCCGCGCAGCCGCAGATCATGCTGTGCTACACGAATGAAATCTGGATTCGTCGCGGCGTGCGCGTGAATCAAAAAAAGATTCATCAAAAAGCCGGCGGTTGGATTTATCCGCTCTGTCTGCCGCGCTGCATCATCAGCCCGTCTTCCGTGCTCATGCGCCGCGAGCTGTTCGAGCACGTCGGCGGGTTCGATGAAACGCTGCCGATCTGCGAAGACTACGATCTCTGGCTGCGTGTGGCCGCGCGCTTCGAAATCGGTTTCCTCGACGAGCCGCTCATCCTCAAACGCGGCGGCCATGCCGATCAGCTTTCGCACAGCGAATATGGCGTCGATCGCTATCGCGTCCTCGCCTTGCAAAAGATGCTGCACGGCGACGCGCTCAACGAAGAGTGGCGCGCGCAAACGGAAGCCATGCTCCATGAAAAGCGCCGGATACTCGCGCTGGGCTATGGAAAGAGAGGCAAGCGAGAGGAGGCTGAAGCTTTCCTTGAGCTTAAAAGTAATTAGAATTTTTTGCTGGCATTACTTATATTGTACACAGCAAACACTATTTTAAAGCGAAAGGCTACCTATGATTGATCGCATCGTGATTGACCCGGAAATTCAACATGGCAAGCCGGTCATAAAAGGCACGCGTGTCCCAATTACTCGTATAGTCGGCGGACTTGCAGGTGGAATGACGATTGAAGAAGTCATGCGAGAGTATGAAGTCGAGAAAGAAGACGTCTTTGCCGCGCTAAGTTACGCTGCTGATTTAATCAACGCCGATCAGTTCCATCCCTTGTTGGCTAAGGCGGCGTAAGCATGCGTTTTCTAATTGATGCTGATCTACCACGATCAGCGGCTGATATCATCCGCCGGTATGGCTACGAAGCAATTGATGTTCGCGATATTGGCCTGAGAACGGCAAAGGACGAGGTTGTTGCTCATCACGCGCAATTGGATGGATGCAGCATCGTTACTGGCGATTATGACTTTGCTGATCTTCGTGCATATTCACCCGAGCGCTATGCCGGCATTATCGTATTCTATATTCCTCCCACTGCGACAGCTTTGTATATCAACGCTCTGATCGATAGCTTCTTCAGTCAGAAAAATCTTGTCAATCAGGTCGTCGGAAAGTTGGCAATAGTTGAAGCTGGGCGAGTGCGATTTCGTAGCACACGATGACCTCAAGTTTTATATTGATGCGGGCTAGCTTTTCCGTTCAAGCGCATGACGAATTTTCGACTTCCTCCTAAAAACTTTTTTACTGCATTTCTCGCCTGCCTGGTTGTGTTCTCGGCCACCTCTGCCTTTCCTCAAACTTGGCTGTACCACACCACCCCGCGCTTCGTGCTCGCCTATTCTTCCGAACATAAAAATCTCGCCCTCCAAATTCTTGCTGAACTACAGACCGAAGACCGGCAGCTTGCGGCGCGGTTGCAATTCACGCCCGAGCGCACGATCACGGTTTACCTTTGCCCGACGCAGAGCAGTTTTGATCGCCTCACCGGCGGGGTGATTCCGCATTGGGGCGAGGCCGCGGCTGATCCCGTGCTCTGGCGCATATTTTTGAAAGCGCCACGTTTGCACCAAAGCAAACGGTTCACGCTCAAACATGAGTTGGCGCACTTGCAACTCGGCGAACTGGCGCATCCGCACCGTGTGCCGCGTTGGTTCAATGAAGGCGCCGCGATATTACTGGCCGGCGAAACGCAGCATATCGAGCCGGCGCTCATCTCGCGCGCAATGGCGACGAACTCCTTGCTTACGTTTGACGATCTCGAAGCCCTGCTCGCGTTTCCCAACGAGAAAGCAAGCTTGGCCTATTCCGAGAGCTATCATGCCGTGAATTTTCTCACACGGCGTTTCGGTTTTGCCGCAATACGAGACTTTGCGCAAGCGCTCGCGCAACAGGCGGAGCCGCGCGCGGCTTTTCAGAACGCATTCGAAGAAGATCTGTGGGATTTCGAAGTGGCTTACTTTGATTATGTCCGCAAAAATTTTCGCTGGTATTTTATATGGGATGAAAGCATACTCTGGGGCGCGGGCATTTTTTTATTGTTCATGGCCGCCTATGTTGCAACGCGACTGCGCACGCGCAAAAAGGCGGAAGAATGGGAGCAAGAAGAACAAGAGCCGATTGCTGATGAACAACCCAAAGAAGATGATGCGAACGAGCAAGACCCCCAAACAAGATAAAGCCAAGCCCCCATGATTTTAAAGCATTCAGAAAATCATTAAATTATTCTGCCTAATTTCAAACGCCTGAATCCTGAAAGGAGTCGCTTCATGCTGCGAAAACGTTTGGCTCTCGTTCTGTTGTGCAGCGCCTTGTGCGCGCAACTGGCATTCGCGCAAACTAAACCGCGCGCGCGTGATCTCGGCCTTCCGTTCGAGGGCACGCCCGGGCCGCTCAATGCCATCACCGATGTTGCAGGCGTGGAAGTCGGCCACACCACTTTGGTTTCCGGCGAGGGCGCATTGCAAGTGGGCGAAGGTCCGGTGCGCACCGGCGTCACTGCGATTTTGCCGCGCGGCAAAAATTATAGCGTGCCGGTATTCGCAGGCTGGTTTTCGTTGAACGGCAACGGCGAGATGACGGGCACGACGTGGATTGAAGAGTCGGGCTATCTGGAAGGTCCGGTGATGATTACGAACACGCACAGCGTCGGCGTAGTGCGCGATGCCGTGATCGCGTGGCAAGTGCAGAACAAAGCCATGGGACAATCGTGGGGCTTGCCGATTGTCGCGGAAACGTGGGACGGTTGGCTGAACGACATCAACGGTTTTCACGTGAAGCCGCAACATGCGTGGGACGCTTTGAATAACGCGAAGAGCGGTCCGGTGGCGGAAGGCAATGTCGGCGGCGGCACGGGCATGGTGTGTTATGAATTCAAAGGCGGCATCGGCACCGCTTCGCGCAAGCTTTCCGAGCGCGCGGGCGCTTATGTGGTCGGCGTGTTGGTGCAAGCCAATTTCGGACTGCGCCCGCAACTGCGCATCGCCGGCGTGCCCGTGGGCATGGAGATCACCGAGGGCGCGTACCGCACGCGTGAAGCCGGTTCGATCATCATCGTGGTGGCGACGGACGCGCCGCTCTTGCCGCATCAAATCAAACGGCTCGCGCGGCGCGCGGCATTGGGCCTCGCGCGCACGGGCACGGTTTCCGGCAACGGCTCGGGCGATATTTTCATTGCATTCTCCACCGCGAATCTCGCAGCCGCGGAAGCGAAAACCGTGGCGAACGTGACGATGCTGCCGAACGAGCGCATGAACCCCCTCTTCGAAGCCACGGTGCAAGCCACGGACGAGGCGATCATCAACGCGCTCGTGGCCGCGGAAACGATGACCGGCGTGGATGATCACAAAGTCATTGCGCTGCCGCATGAGAGGTTGTCGGTCGTGATGAAGAAGTATAAC
>CAYNDW010000404.1:0-6204 GCA_964395375.1 uncultured Cytophagia bacterium | reverse complement strand
TACAGACCTCCGGTCTCGACACGGCCGATGTCACGTTGCGCGATACGCTCACCAACTCGACATACGCGCCGGCTACGTTCTCCTATGATGCTCCTGCGAAGACGTTGACGCTCACATACAACAATCTCCCTGATAGCGCCTATGCGCTCACACTACTCTCCTCAGCGACCGGCTTCCGCGATCTGCGCGGCAATCTGCTCGATGGAGACGCGAACGGAATAGCTGGTGGGAACTGGGTCAGGAACTTTGGGGTCGATACGACAATCAGGGCCTATCCCGTCTCGCTCCAGCCGCTCGCTCCAGCCGGAAGTCTGATCTATAGCGACAATGTAGTTGGGGCGAACAGCGGCCTCATCAGTGTGTGGCAGGCAGAAGGTAATGCGAATGACAGTGTGGATGGCAATAGCGGCACCTTGCAGGGTGGCGTCACGTTTGCTGGAGGCCAGACTGGTCAGGCGTTTAGCTTTGATGGCATAAACGACATTGTCACTGTGCCGGATAGTGCAAACCAACGATCTTCTGCTCTGACCATTTCTGGATGGGTCAACCTCTCGCAGGCCCCAGCGACCGGCCAAGAATTTTATCTGATGAGTAAGTATGGGGGCAATTTTAATGGCTGGATTCTCCGAATAGGGAGTACGCTTATCCCCGCGTTCTCACTGACTCGAACGCCCGATGTGGCCACCCATACCACTTCCGCCGTCGCTATTCCGTTGAACACATGGGTCCATCTTGCTGCAACCTACGACGGGACCACAGCGGCTATTTATGTCAACGGGATACTACGGGGAAGTTTGACTCAAAGTGGCGGGTACACCCCGACGACCGTGCCGATGGCGATTGGGGCGGCCAGCTGGGCCACAGCCGGGTTCACGAAGGGGTTGATCGACGATGTCCGTCTGTACAATCGCGCATTATCGGCAAGTGAAATTGCTGCACAAAACAATCCGGCGCTATCCATAACTGAACTCGTTGCGCAAGCAGCCCGGTTACCTGTCGCGGGCCGCTTCAACTCCGCCGGCGATGTCGATGCCTACACCCTGAATCTCGATGCGGGGCAAAAACTTTCTGTCACGCTGAAGTCCGGCGACGCGTCCATTCGAGGCGTGATCAACGTCCTCGATCCAAACGGCGCCTTAATCGGAACAGCTACGGCTGGGTTGGTTGGCGCCACGGTCTTCCTGCAAAACGTTCCCGTCGCCTTGAGCGGTGTGTACACCGTTCAAGTGTCCAGCCAAGTTGGGACGGGAGCCTATTCGCTCTCGACCACACTCAATGCCGCCGTCGAAGCTGAGTCGTTGGGTGGATCGACGAATAACGATCTAGCCTCCGCTGTCGATCTGATGCCGTCAGCCGTTGCGCTGCAAGGGAGCGCAGTTCGCCTGGCGGCGACTGGACAGACAGAGCTCAGCACACCGGATATCTATCGCTTCGACCTGTCAGCAGGGCAAGCCGCGACGGTGTTACTCAACGGGACGGATTTCACGCCGATCACCAACAAGCTTGAGCTTCTTGATGAATCAGGAATGATCGTAGCCTCGCACATTCAGGAGGGAGCAAACACCGATCTGGCCATTCGCAATTTTGTCTCGTCAACATCAGCTACCTATTATGTCCGAATCAGCGGCGGTGTTAGTAAGGGCTATAGCTTGGTGGTGACTCGCCAAGCAGATTTTGAACGAGAACTCAATGATGCCAATGTGTCGGCCACGCAGGAGATCGGGTCAGTTGGCCAGGTGCTGGGCGCCTTGCCGGCACCCAAAGGGCCGACGAGGACGATTCGCGTCGGTGTCGTCAATACTGGTGGCGTGTCGACCGACGGGGGCTTTACCCGATTGGCGTTGCAACTGAACGACGACACATTTTTTGATTTTAACGCCCAAACGATTACGCCGTTGCAAGCGACTTCCGTTAATTTTCTCAACCAATTTGATGTCGTGGTTATCGGAACGAACGGCAATACATCTCCCGGTGACCAGTTCGAAGTATTTGCACCAGCCTTGAGAGCCTGGGTGGAGTCAGGTGGTGCGTTGGTGGCGACCGGTGGAACCATTTATGGTGCCGGATCGAGCACGGGGACGCTGGCACCTGATCTGAATCCGATTGTACCGGTGAACACAGCGGGAAGCACATTCAACGTCCTTACCCCACTCATCGTTGTGGCCTCCCATCCAATCATAGATGGTGTCGAGCCATTTTCGGTTAATACGGCTTTCGCCGAAGTTCCCATTACCAGTCCCACGGTTGATTCTGGAGCACTTACACTTGCAGTCTCCTCACAAGGTTTTCCACTGGTAGTAGCGGGAACGGCAGGAAGCGGGCGGACAGTGTTTCTTGGTCCCTACTTTGGAAATGGGAACTCTGCTGCTGATGTTGAGTTACGTAGTGGTTCCCCTGACCGACTGTTGGAGCAAGCGATAGCCTGGGCAGGACGGGTTGATCAGAGGGATCAATACCTCCTACAAGCCAACGTGGGCGATCTCCGCATCATCACGACCACGCCTGGCGGGGATACTGGAGAACCGAACAACACGCTCGTGCCAAAGCTGGAACTCTTCAACTCTTCTGGACTGCTGGTGGCCTCCAATCAGAACGGAGCAGCGGACGGACGCAACGCACAAATTGTCGCGCCGATCGGAAGCGCCGGAACGTATCGCGTTGTGGTCACTGCCGTGTCCGGAGCTGGCGAGTACACGCTGGCTGCGACGGGAACCGCTGTTGTCTCGCAAAATGCTGCGCCGACTGTTGTGGCAACGACGCCGGTCAACGGCGCGCGTCTTGCCACGCCACCGACGACGATCGATCTCACCTTCTCCGAAGGGATGCGGATCGACTCGATCAGCGCGAGCGATCTGCAAATCAGCGGTGGGGGAACCGTTACGGCTGTGCAAGCCCTTGACGGCAAGACCGTCCGCTTCACCGTCTCGGTACCGGACGTGCCCAGTGCCGATACGACGTACGCGGTCACACTGGCAGCCGGTGCCGTCACCGATCTGCAAGGCAATACGAATGCTTTGTTCAGTAGCACCTTCGTGGTGGATCACGTCGGGCCGCGCATTGTCGCCCAGACGCCTGCGGTGCAGGCCTCGTCTCCATGGAATTCGCTAAGCGTCACGTTTAGCGAACCGATCAATGCCGCCAGCTTCACGGCAGCCGATGTGGTGTTGGTTGGCCCAGGTGGGAACATCGCGATCACGTCCATCACAGGAGCCGGCACGACCTTCACGCTGAACTTTGCCGCGCAGACGACGGCCGGCGCCTACACGGTTACCATCGGTCCCAACATCACGGACACCGTCGGCAATCTGATGGATCAGAACAACAATGGAATTAACGGTGAGGCCGGGATAACCGACGCCTATACCGCGACGGTGGCGTTGCAGGCGCCGAATCTTCGCGTGCAGTCGGTGACGACCAATCCAGTGAGCGCGGCACAATTTGGCCAGCCTGGGACGGTCACCTGGACTGTCGAGAATGCTGGGGCCGATCCTGCGAGGGAAGCCTGGAGCGACAGAATCTGGCTCTCGACGAACCAGACCCTCGAAACGGCGACCGACATCGCGCTCAGCAGCTTGATTGCGTCAGGTCTCACCGGCCCGCTCAATGCGGGAGGCACCTACACCAAGAACGCAACCGTTACGTTGCCCCTGACAACTTCCTTGGCCCCAGGCGCCTATTTCATTCTCGTGCAAACGGACGCGGGCAGCGCACAGTTAGAAACCAACGAAGCCGACAATGTGACGCCCAGTGCCGCTTTGACTCTGACCGTGCCGCTTCTGCCCGATTTGGTGGTGACCAACATTTCCGGCCCGGCCACGGCGCGACCCGGGGAGCTGGTCCCCATTTCATGGACTGTCACGAACAACGGGGGCGCCGACGCCACAGGAACCTGGACCGATTTTGTCTTCCTGTCCTCGGACAATGCCATCGGGGGCGATCGATTCGTCGCCTCATTTGCCTTCACCGGGACGATCGCAGCGGGTCAGTCGATCGTACGGACACAGAACCTGACGATGCCGACTGATGTCAGCGGCACGCAGCGGCTCGTTGTGCAGACCGACGCCTCCAGCCAAATATACGAGCACAACAACGAGAACAACAACCAGGCCATCGACGATCAAGTCATCACGATGATCGCCCCGGATTTCCAAGTCAGCAACATCCAGTTGCCGGCGTTGTCCTTCTCGGGCCAGCCCGTCACCGTGACTTGGACGTTGACGAACAACGGCACGGCTGACTTTACGGGAACATTCTCGGATCGACTCTCGCTTTCTGCGATGCGCAAATTGGCAGTGATACCTTCATTGCCGATGTGCCCTTCACCGGTACCCTGGCCATCAATCAGTCGATCCAACGGAGCCACACCTTCACGTTGGATCGGAATCTCAGTGGGAATCGCTGGGCGGTGGTCTTCACCGATATTAGCGGGAACGTACTGGAGTTTCCGAACGAAGGGAACAACGCGGCCATCTCTGCTCAGCCGACGAACATCACACTGCAATTCAGCGATCTCGTCGTCGAAGCGGTGTCGGCGCCGGTGACGGCCCAAAGCAGTGATCCCATCCAAGTCACCTGGCGTGTGCGGAACCAGGGAACGCTCCCGACCGACGTCGGCAGCTGGACCGATCGGATCGTCCTTTCGACGGATACCGTCATCGGCGCAGGAGACGTCACGCTCGCCAACGTGACGCACAACGGCGCGTTGGCCATCGATGCGACCTACACCGGCCAATTTACAGCCACGCTGCCCCAAGGGATTTCCGGCGACTACTATATTCTGGTCCAGACCGATGTGAACGGGCAGGTGTTCGAATCGTCAGCGGAAGGCAATAACGTTGGGCAGACGCTGACTCCGATGGCGGTGACGGTGAAGCCCTATCCGGACTTCCAAGCCACGACAGTGACCGGTCCGACCGACGCGCAGCCGGGGCAGACGGCTACGATCTCCTGGACCGTCGCAAACAACGGCACAGGACCATCGACCATCCCTCATGTCGATTACATCTACCTTTCACCTGGCGGTACGCTCACCGGCGCGACATTCCTCGGGCAAGCGACGGTCTCTGGCGGCACGACTGTTGGAGGAGTCTACAGCGCCACCGCGAATGTGACCATTCCGCAATTCTTCGCCGACGGCACGTATCGGTTTGTCGTTCAGGTCGA
Organism: uncultured Cytophagia bacterium; assembly: GCA_964395375.1. Taxonomy (GTDB): domain Bacteria; phylum Zhuqueibacterota; class Zhuqueibacteria; order Zhuqueibacterales; family Zhuqueibacteraceae; genus JABWAN01. Next base: position 1,041 of record CAYNDW010000404.1, on the reverse strand, counting down.
TGGAAACAACACATTCTACGAGGGTCCATTCGGCGGCGATGCCAACAATCTCGGTCAATCGGCGCCGGTTCAGATCACTCACTCCGATCTGCGCGTCTCGATTACCAACGCGCCGAGCACGGCGACATCCGGCGCCACGGTCGGCATCGACTGGACGGTTACGAATAATGGAACGGGAGCCGCACAGGGCAATTGGGTCGATCGCGTGTATCTCTCGACGAACAACACCTTCGACGGAACAGACACGCTCCTCGCCGACGTACTGAGGACCGGGCCGCTCGCGAACGGAGCGAATTACACCGCGCATCGCGATGTCGTGATTCCGGTCGACAGATCCGGTCCGTTCTTCTTACTCGTGGTCACCGACGCAGCGTCCCAAGTATTTGAAACGACCGCCGGCAACGCGGAGGGCAACAACACGGCATCTTCGGCGCTCAATATCGCCTTGGCTCCCTATGCCGATCTCGAAGTGAGCAATGTCACGGTCGACAATCAAGTGGTTGGCGATCCAGGCATCGTGACGGTCGGTTGGACGGTGAGCAATGCGCCTACGGGGACAGGAACGGGGCTGACGGCGACCTGGACCGATACGATCTACGCCTCGACCGATGCCCAAATCAGCGGTGAGGATCGCGTGCTGGCCTCCTTTTCCCATACTGGCTTGCTGAACGTCGGGGCCAGCTATGTCCAGTCGCAGACCTTCTATTTGCCGATCGCCTTCCAGGGCCGCTATCACATCCTCGTGAAGACCGACAGTGCCGGAGCCGTCTTTGAGAATGCGAGAGAAGCCAACAACGTGGCCGAGGCGGGGAATCTCCTGGATGCCATGCCGATCCTCTATGCGGATCTCCAGGTGGATGCGATCACTGTTCCGGCCACTGCCCAGACCGGGTCCTCGATGCAGGTCAGTTGGACGGTCAGCAACCATGGACCGGGCATTACCAATCAATCGTTCTGGTATGACCGTGTCTATCTCACAAGCGATTCGCTGGGTCAGAACATCATTCAGGACTATGGCCTCTTCCCGCATACCGGCCATCT
>CAYNDW010000403.1:0-6226 GCA_964395375.1 uncultured Cytophagia bacterium | reverse complement strand
GAAAAGCGTTGGCGCCCGGCTGGCCGTGAGACAATCTTCGATATCGCTGTCGGCAAGAGCTACTGATTTCGATAAGGGCTGGAGGGACTTTGGCACCGTGCGGTCTCGGTTTCAGTTCCCCTCCCAACCGTACCAGTCCTGCCTCGCCCTCTTGGGCAATCATTGGTTTTCCCGATACTGGGGAATGTCACTCTCTGTAGAAGTAAGCCCATCAGCCTGAGGCTCTAAAACTCTTTTGTTGGGTCGACGCCTTCGCCTGCCACCTTCTTTCAATGACCCGCCGGTAGAAGCACAATACAGTTGGGGTTGAAGCCCTGATTCTTCAGTGTGTCCACACTGGCGATGGCCTCGCCCTTTGTCACGTCGATCACCGTGATTGAGCCGTCACTGATTCCCGGAAGATTCAAGAGGCTGTTCTGGACAAACAGGTATTGCTCATCGGGGGAGAGCACCAAGTGATGAGCACCGGGAGCTGCGGGAATGGCCTTGAGAAACTTCGGGTGTTGGGGGTCGGCGTTGTCATAGATATGCACATGGCCCGGCTTGGCTGTGGAGACAAATAAACGGTCGCCTTTTCGGTTATACAGCATTTCTAACGGCATTCCGTAACCTCGTGCGCTGTAGTCATCGACCTGCTGAAAGCTAAAGTCCTTGGAGTTTGGATTCCAGACGGCAGCCCACAGAGTGCCTTCCAACATCACCGTGATGTGCGCCACCGGAGGCTCTGCTCCGTGAGAGAACATGACTTCAACCGGCGCCGCTTTTGAGGGAGAGGGCTTCAAGGAAACCTTGTGAGTGGACAGCACTTTTCCGCTGCTGGCTTCGAGCACCGTCACCGTTTCTCCAGGTTCCCCCAGATCCGAAGGCCTCACCGTGCTGGTGACAAAGAGGCGATCGATCCCGTTGTGGATGGCGATCCCGTGGGGGTAACTGATGAACGGAGTTCCAGGCGCTGGTGCGCTGACGGTTTTGAGCGGCCTATCAGTCATGGCATCTCCGATGACGACCGCGCTCGACCCCATGCAGGTGAGATACCAGGTGCGGTTATCCTGAGAGAAGACAATGTCCTCCTGCACCTGGCAGCTTGGGGTCTCCACGGTCTTCATACGGTAGGGGAACCGTGTCATATCCAGGACGTGCAGCAGACTCTTTCCAAGTGCGGTCACGTAGGCCTTGCTCTGATCGCGGTTATAGAAGATGTGATGTGCTACGAGGTCGGGCGGTAGCGGGATATCCATCAGCATCTTTCCAAATGTTGGAGACTTCGGGTCCACGTCGAGAATTGCCAACCCTTCTTTCCGGGTCGTCTGTTCCGGTTTGGACTCATAATTGAGCATGGCGAGCAGTTCAGCCTGAGCGAGAGAGGCAAAAAGAACGACGAAACAAGCAGCGATCAGTCCGGAGCAGTATGACCGTTTCATAGAAGTCTCCTTTGAGAGAGAAGAGCTTGGAAAGTTGATTACGGCAGCTTCAACGCTTTCTTGAGGCCTTGCTGAGCAATGAGTTCTCCATCTTGTTTTATTGCCTGTCGAACTTGATGAAGGGAATTGGCAAATGCTTGGTCAAGATATTTTGCGGGACTCATGTCATAGGATTCCCAGCATCTACTCTCATAGAAGTTACAACGCTTCAAGAAGGACGATTTGCCTCTGTAAGATTTAATGGCGCTGTCGTCTGTCCGGAAGAGAGTGAGCTCGAAGTCCACTTCTCCCTCTTCTTTCATAAGGGGAAATGGTATGAGCGCCCCAAGCAGGCCACAACATAAGGCCCACAGATACTGCTCCCGACGCTGAGAGAACTTATGAATCTTCCCTCCGAGCCTCATCTGTTCTTGCTGCTGACCCTGAGCGAAGGTCTGAAATATCTCACGTGATTGAAAATCCTTCGCGATCACGTCAGTGACTAGCGTGGCGAGCTCTCCATTTAACCGCTCTGCGGATGTGACAGACCATCCGCTGCCATACAGCCAGCCATCTACCTTGTCTTCTGCTGCGGAGACATCAATCAGTTTTATCATCCGGATCGTGACCGGTATGGGATGAGAGATTGAAGGGTCTGACTGTTCAAGAGTTGTAGCGCTGATAGTGGGAGTGTATTTTTGAGGTGCCACACATGCTGTCAGAAGCCATGTGAGTCCGAGGAGGGAAAATGAGAAGCATAAGAATCTTAGCAGTCCAGCAAATTTATTATGTTCGTGCACAGCCATCATTTTCCTCCTTTAACCATGTCCCGAGAACCTTGTGCGAAGAATCATGTGACTCACAAGAATCAAATCTCCAAGAGCTTAAATCACAGGTAAGGCTTGATGAGCTGGGCAACGTGGTCGATCATTTGACTTCCGGCAGCTCTTCGTAGACCGACTCCACCACATTTTTCATTTCCTCATTCGATACAGGGAGATTGTAAATTTCTTCGCCGGCCTGCTGCATGGCTTTCAAGTCGAGCATCGTTCCTGGCACGAGGTCTTCGCCTTTTCCACTCTTTCCTTTCACGGCATAGATGACCCAGCGTGGGCCTTCAAGCGAGAGGACGAGGTAGGAGAAGTCAGAAACAGCCAGAATGGAGTGGGCACCCAGGTGTGCCATGGTTCCATAGCTGAGTACCATCCCTCCGGCGAATTCGAAGCCTACCGGCAGTACCACTGCTGTCGCCATCTGGTAGTACCCTTGCCAGGCCGCTGCACCGACGGTTGCAGCGGTCCCCCCGGCCAACGTCGTACCGGCGATGACATTGCCCATTACATACGTCGTTGCTATTCCGGTTTCACCTGCGACACGCAGGGTGCCGGCCGCCGCAGCTTCCGCCGTTCCTACAACAACGCCGAATGTTCCTCCGCCGATCGCCACGCCGGCTGCAGCAAGAGGAACACCGATATACTGTAGGCCTTTTCCCGCTGCGTAGCCCGTTCCTATAATAGTCACACCTGTTATGCGACTGAGGGCACGTTCGCTCAGACCTGCGAGTGAGCCTGCGCCTGCCACGGTTCCAGCCGCAAGGTTCGATCCGGTGAAGTCGAGGATGCCATATATCGCTGCGACCGCAGCAGTGGTGGATGGCGCGACAAGATCGTAGCCTGATTTTGATGTATTCCATACTACTTCAACTGCGATCACTGTCATGGCTTTGCCTTCTCGCATGACGACGATGGTGGGGAAGGCGAGAGCATTGACACCGATGTAGCCGACAGAGGCAGCTGAGATCTTTCCGACTGGCTCGATTGCCGCATCCCAGAAGAGTCCCTGTAAAATCCACCGCAGTGACCGCAAGGTCGCGAGGCTGATACCGGATGTCTGATAGTCCGAAATTTCCCGCGCGGCTTCTTTGAATGAGTGTGCGACATCTTCGCGATAGTTCGAAACGGTCTGGCCGGCCAAGTCCATCATCTTTTTGGACCAACGGCTGCGACGGTCAGCTTCCTCGTCGAAAATACCTGGCAGATTCAGTTCGCGTATGTCGTCGCCGACAGCCTTCGCGCGCGCTCTGGCGCTGGAGGGGACAGCAGCATATCCTTTAATAAATCGCTCCCGGGCAAATGACATCGTGTCCGACGCGCGTGCAGTTCCACCTTTGGCTAACGCATGTGCCTGGTCGAGCGATTGTTGAACAATGCGCTTGCCCCCTTCGTCCATTCGTTCTGAGACGTCGTCACCACGCTGCACGGACTTTTCCACCATCTCGATTCCCAGTCGGTCGATGTCGGCGGCGGTTTCTTTGGAGAACTCCCAGGACTTGCCGACGAGGCCCGTCGCATCTTGCCAGGAGCGGTAGGCCAGCAGCGTGCTGTTTTCGCGCGTTGCCTTGGCGATCTCGCCCGTTAACGTGTCAGTAGCTTGGTGAATGCCCTGTGCCATGCGAAAACTGAAAGTGGTGCCTTCTGCCAAGATGGTGACGGATTCTTTGGCCTTGGTGAGTGCGAGCAGAAAGGCCTGCCGCGCGCGGAGCCCCATGAGCGAGCCAGCGAGTTCCCAGGCATCTGGGCCAGGAGGAATCAATCGAATCGAGGTTTGCGGGACATGAAAGGCGCCGTTGTTATAGAGAGATAGGTGCCCCTCCACAACGAGTTTTTTGGTGTGCTTTAGGGGATCGTCAGCCGGATTGGGCGTTGCACAACTTCCTAGCGTGATTGCCGCGAGCAAGATTGTTACAAACGTGCTTGCCCGGTTCACGTTATGGTGCGGTGCAGGGGCCATCGGTGTCCCTTACGTCACAGGGGAGTTGCTGGAGCACGTCACGTATTGTTTTTGGGTCTTCGGACAGGATCTCGACCTTCATGCCTTCTGTCGATTGAAGCTGTTTGAGATTGATGACGGTTCCAACAGGGAGATCGCCCGACGACGATTCCGCTCGCCCCTGTTTGGACTTCATCCGTCCGGTCGCACTGACGATGAGGAGCTTGGGCCCTTCCCACGCGAGCAGGATCGCCGCATCCTCTACACCCATAAAGAGATGGGCAGGCAAGGCGGAAAGAGCGTTATATCCGAGTACCACTCCAGCGCTCGCTTGATTGATCACCACTTTTGTCACCCCTGACAGGGCATCGTAGGTCATGAATCCCACGTATTTGCCGGTGTCAAGTGTGGCGAGCGAGGCGGCTTCTCCGATCCCAACAGCTGGTCCTCCAGCTGTGAATGCCACCTGATTGACGGCCCCGAACAGCGTTCCACCCACAGCGGTTACGGGTACGCTGCGAGTGAGAGGATAGCGAGACTTGTCAGCAAGCCACTCTCGACGGTCGGCGAAATCAGTTTGATGCCGGTGGTTCCCGTATAGAACAGGGTCATACCAGCGGCTTCGATCGTTCGCCCTGCAACGACGGCTGTTGTCGCCGCTGGAAGAAACGCTGCACTAGTTACGGAGCCGGTTCCTTTGGCACTCCCGCGCACGATGGTTTTTGCAGCAGGAGCAAGGCCGCCATGGTAGAGCGCTTTGAGGTAGCCTTGGAGGATAGGCCCGAGTGCCATCAATGTATTGGGTTGCTTGCCAGACCATTCGTACTCTGCGAGAAAATCTCGACCGGCTTGCTGGAACGCGGCATCCCACGACACCTGTATCCGCCCCGAGAAGTTTTCGCGCAAGGTTTCTGTGATGTCCCAGATATTGCTGAAATCCTGTTTCAGCGAATCGAATTCATGGCCTGGAAGTGCCAACAGAGCTTCACGGTCTCGTTGCGTCCGTTCGCTGAGCGACAGATTGCCATGGATAAACTTTTCCCAGGCATCGCCGAAGTGCTGAGTGGCATAGACCCACTCGGTTTGTGTGAGCGAACGGGTGCCATCGAGAATGGCTCCGCTGCGTTCCGTGCCGGATTGCACCAACGATTTTCCCGTTTCAAGCGATCGTTGGAGATGCGAATCGAGCGTGGATGTGTATTCAGATGAGTGTGCCACCATTCGGCGTGACGCTTCTTTGATGGCGGCACTTGATGAGCGGATGGATTTTTCTTTTGCATACGCCAGGGCATTCTTGCTGGAGGTGATGACGTACCAGCCTTCGTCGTACAGCATCTTGTGGCCGCGCAGATTGGCCGAGGTCAGTGGTATGACGTCTTCAAGGGGCTGGCTTTGAGGCTCAACAGATGAGCGTGGTGTGGGAGCAGAAGTACAGCCTGTCCAGACCAGGCAGAAGATGAGGGGTAGGATTCTCGCCGTCAGTGATTTCAATGCAAACACGGCACGTTCTCCGGCAGCAGATGAGGACAGCTAATGAAGAAGTGTGTTGGGGCAATTTACCTGAGTCAGTGCGTCGAGTCGAGAAAATCTTTCCGTCGTTGTTTGGGTTAGCTCCTCTGATTTCATGACGCCTTTCTTGTCAAGAATTGGAAGCCTAGGAGGCTGCGTTCAAACCTGTGCCTCCGGTTGGTACAGGCCTTCAGCCATACTTCACCCAACGCCTATTTGTGCGGAGTTAGGAGGGGCACTTATCTTGCTGATCTCTATTTGTCTTTCGTCTTAATTATGGGGAACGTTACATGAAAAGGGGGATCCGATGGCACCAGTGTTGGAACTTGATCGGCAGACAGCCTCATTTGTGCGGCAACTCGAAGAACAACGGAAACTCGAAAAGACTCTTCTGGTCGAACGGGTTCGTGGAACGAAGGAAGGGCTGGAGTCGGTCTTCAGCGACATCAAGAGCCGTGTGGCGGTGCTGGAGAAGCTGAACGGGTCGGCGAGTGCCAGCTGCATTGCGCCGATCGGCTGGAGCAAGCTGATCTTTACCGGAGCGGATA
>CAYNDW010000402.1:2383-6234 GCA_964395375.1 uncultured Cytophagia bacterium | reverse complement strand
TCGCGCGAGTCGAACTGCCAATGGGAAGTTTTTATCCCGAACCGTGGCCAACGTTGGAAGCCTCTCAAGGCTCGGGATAAAAACCTACCCCTAAAAGCCCCTTGAGGGGGGTTAGGGGGGTGTTCTTAATGTCGAAGAGTAGCTTAAAATTTATCGCGAACATTGCAGCGTTTTTAAAAAATACTTTTCATTGCCTCCTGATACCGAACAACACCCCCCTGGCCCCCCTCAAGGGGGGAATTATTCGGTGAATGCACTCGTAGCTTGACACCGATGGACTAAAGTCGGCTCTCACCCAATGGGCGCAAGCGATCTTTAGATCGCTTTCACCTTTTAGCCTGATGCTTACAGCATCAGGCGAGCGTTGGCGATTGTACCAGTGCAAAATTTAGGTAGTAAAAACAGACACAGCGCTGCTGCAAAAATATTTTGGCCACGGAAACAGGACAGGACACGGAAAGTTTTCCAGGTCCAGTTTTGTTTCCGCGGCCATTTTTTTAATTAAGGCTCTGTTTATTAAACTCGGAAACGGTTGTCGATGCAGCGTGTCGAAAATTTTTTTGGAGATTTGAAACTTTGTTTTGGCTTATGTCGTTGTATGATGCAACTATTGCAATAGTCAATCAAAAGGCGGTTTATGGTAAACAACCAGCTACTCAACGAACAAGCGGAGCGCATGCAACGGCTCACGCAAAATCTCTTGCGGCGTTATCAAATGCGCGACCGCAATGAGATGTGCTGCTACGACGTCACGGTCTCGCAATGTTATGCGCTCGATGTTTTGGGCGAACAAGGCGAAATTTCGATGGTGCAGCTTGCGCGGCATTTGTTTTTGGATAAGAGCACGGCCACGCGCACGGTCGATCCGCTCGTCAAACGCGGCTTGATCGAGCGGCGTTTGAGCGAGCAAGACCGCCGCGAGATTTTGGTGCGGCTCCCCGCCGAAGGCGAGAAGTTGCGCAATGAAATTGTCTCCGGCTTGCGCGCGAGCCAGTTGCAAATTCTCACGCAAATCGCGCCGGAAAAACGCGAAACGGTTTTAGAAGCTTTGGATCTACTCTCCGGCGCCGTACACGAATGGCTCGCCGCATGTTGTGCGCCGGGCAAAATTATCATCCCACTTAAAAAGAACGAAGAAAGGAATATCACATGACGGAAGTATTGCATCAAACGAAGACCCTGCCGGTCGTGCCCTCGAATGGCGGCTGTTGCGGCGGAAGTGTGCCTGCTAAAAATGGCGGCGCGCAAGAAGACATTAAAGAAATGGTGAAAGAGTATTACGGCAACGCGGTGCAGAAGAAAGCGGGCTGTTGCACGAAATCTTCGACCGGTATCGGCGCCGCTGCGACTGTAACCGATCTCGCGGGTTATCAAAACGACGTGCTTGCTGCGATTCCGCAAGCCGCGGCGGAGAGCAGCTTTGGCTGCGGCGATCCGCTGGCATTCGCGGGCGTGAAAGAAGGCGAGACGGTTTTGGATCTCGGCTCCGGCGCGGGCATTGATTGTTTCATCGCTTCGAAAAAAGTCGGGCCGAGCGGCAAAGTCATCGGCCTCGACATGACGCCGGCCATGCTCGAAGCCGCGCGCCGCAACGCCAAAGAAGGCGGCTATACCAATGTCGAATTTCGCAAAGGCGACGCGGAGGATATGCCGATTGAAAGCGGCAGCGTGGACTGGGTGATTTCAAATTGCGTCATCAATCTTGCGCCCGATAAACAAAAAGTCTTCGCGGAAATCAATCGCGTGCTCAAACCCGGCGGCCGCATTTCGATTAGCGACATCGTTGCCGAGGGCCTGCCCGATTTCGTGCGCAATGATTCGAGTTCGTATTGCGGCTGCGTGGGCGGCGCATTGCCCGCGGCGGATTATTTCAGCGGTTTGACGCAAGCCGGTTTGGTGGAAGTTAAAGCCGAATCGCGATTGGATTATTCGCCGGAAATGATTCGCGGCTTTTTGTTGGGCGATGAAAACCTCAGCGCGCGCTACGGCGCCATTGTCGAAGCCAATCCCGCGTTGCTCGAAACCGTGAAAGTCTCGAGCCTCAAAATCGTTGGCCGCAAGCCGTTGCCCGAGGAACAAGTCGCGCTCCATATTCGCGCCGCGCGCGTAAATGATCGCGCCGCGATTGCGCAATTGCTCGCGCACAGCGGCTTGCCCGAAGCCGGTTTGGATAAGGCCATCAGCGATGCGTTCGTGGCCGAGCACAATGGCTATCTCCTCGGCGTGATTGCGCTGGAGCGTTATGGCAGCGATGCGCTCGTGCGCTCATTTGCCGTGGCCGAAGGCTGGCGCAAACGCAATGCCGGCACGCAGCTTTGGAGCGCGTTGCACCAACATGCGAAGCAATCCGGCATTGCCACGTTCTATCTTTTGACCACGACGATTCCCGAACTCGCCCGTCGCGCCGGCTTCGAAACCATCGCGCGCGAAGACGTGCCCGCCGCGGTGCGCAAATCCGCGGAGTTTGAACTCGCCGGTTGCGCCACGGCCGCAACGATGCGTTTGAAGATTTGATGCTCATAACAGTTCAGCCACGGCTTGGCCGTGGCTTTTTTTTTTTGAATAAAGCTCCCGAGAAAATAGAACTCCCACGAAAGTGTTTTGAGCTCATCACCAATCACAGGAGCGGCTTAATCTGCAGCTTCCCCGATATTGTCATTGCGTGAGAACCTTTTTAAGCGCCGGGCACAACCTCCCGGCGAGCTTTTTCTCCAGCGCCGAAAAAGATTCCTCCTGAATGACAGGGAGGAAGTGTGCGCCTGTGAACTGTAGCACACTCAAATGTTTTCTTTCGTGGGAGTTCCTCTTTCGTGGGAGAAAGAACACCTTCGCTCGCTTGCATTTCAAATAATTCTTTGTTACCATCTTCGCATGAAATGTCAATCCTGTGGTCACACCGTCTTGCGCCGCGCGCAATTCTGCGCGCATTGCGGCGCGCCTATCGTTCCGCGCGTGCATGAACAAAAGCAGGTGGCCGTGAAACCGAGTTGGCCGCTTTATGCCGCGTTGCTCGCTGCCGGCATTCTGCTCGGCGCCATCGTCGTTTATTTTGTTTTAAATAAAAAAGAGCCGCAAGCCGAACACACGCACTTCGACGGCACGCTGCGCGGCGCGGCGCTCGCGCAACAATATCCCGCAGTCTATGAAGTCGCCGCGCAATTCATCTGCCCGTGCGGCACCTGCACCGACGGCTTGGAAGTGTGCGATTGCGGCATGCCCAAAGGCTCCACGGAAGTGCGCACGTTGATCTTTGATCTGCTCCAACAACACCACGTGCCGCACGTGGTTGAGTTGATCGCGAAGCAGTTTGGGTATCGGAAAAATGGCGCGACGCCGACTTTGAATTTTCCCTCAAGCGATTCATCGAAAGCGGGATGGATAAGACCGTAACGATGCGAGCGGATTCTTTTCCCTGAATTTTACATCTCATTTTAGCCGACCATCGCGTGATGCTGAAGCATCAGGCTAGGAGATGCAAGCCCTGCAAGCGGGGCTTCTGCCCACTGGTAATAAGCGATCTCTAGGCGCTTTCAACTTTTCGCCTAATGCTTACAGCATCAGGCGGAGGTTGGCGGTATCACGAGCGCAAAGCTCTGGTACTCACAACTCCAACAATCCAACACCTCACCAATCCAATTCATAGCCACCTCATGAACCCCATCATTTTCTCCGACCACCTTCCCCTCATCGGCAAATTCACACTGCACAGCTTCGGCGTGATGATGATGCTCGGCTTTCTCGTGCCGACGATTTTCATGCGCCGCGCTTTCAAAGAAGAAAACCTCGATCCCGATTTAGCGAGCACGATCTCCGTCGCGGCGGAATCGCGCGTCGAGCTCGACGCAGCCACC
>CAYNDW010000402.1:0-2373 GCA_964395375.1 uncultured Cytophagia bacterium | reverse complement strand
ATCGGCGCCCGGCTGTATTTCATCATCGAACATTGGAGTGACTTTCTCCGCGCGCCAGTTGACATGATTTTCAGCGGCGCGGGCCTCGTGTGGTACGGCGGATTATTCGGCGGCATTTTCGCCGTGGCATGGACGATCAAACATTATCGCATGCCGTTTTGGAAAACCGCCGATATCGTAGCCACGCTCGTTTTGCTCGGCCAGACTTTCGGCCGCATGGGATGTTTGCTTGCTGCCGACGGCGATTACGGCCCGCCCACCGATGTGCCTTGGGCCATGTCGTTTCCCAACGGCGCCGTGCCCACCACCGATCTCGTGCATCCCACACCGATTTATGACATGATCTTGCTGCTCACGGCGTTTTTTATTTTATGGCCGATGCGCCGCCGCAACTTCGTGCCCGGCACGCTCTTCGGATTGTACTTTGTCGCCGTGGGCGTGGGCCGTTTTATCACCGAGTTTTGGCGCACCACACCGAAAATTCTTTTTGGCTGGATGACGTTCGCGCAAATCATCAGCGTCGCGCTCGTCGCTTTTGGTCTTGTGTGGGTATATTATCATAAAGAAATCTCCGATTCGCATAAAGTGAAAAACAAATTATGATCGTCTCACGTGTCATCATCAAAAACTGGCGAAACTTTCAAGCAGTGGACGTGCCGCTCGGAGAGCGCGTATTCCTCGCCGGCCCCAATGCTTCCGGCAAATCGAACTTTCTCGACGTCTTTCGCTTCTTGCGTGACATTGCGAAGCCGGGCGGCGGCCTGCAACAGGCGGTCAGCAATCGAGGCGGCATTTCGAAGATCCGTTGCCTCGCGGCGACAAGGTATCCCAATCTTGAAATCGAAATTCATCTTGCCAATGCCGCGCGTCAAAAACCGCTGTGGAAATATGCGATTGGAATCAAGCAGGAAGTGCGAGGCTATCGTCAGCCGCTTTTGACTTATGAACGAGTATGGCGAGGCGAAGAGCAAATACTTGCTCGTCCGGATAAAAATGATAAAGACGATCTGCTGCGCTTAACCCAAACTCACCTTGAGCAAATTAACGCCAACGCTAAATTTCGGGAAATCACAAGGTTTCTCGACTCCGTGCTCTATTTGCATTTGGTTCCTCAGCTCGTGCGTTATTCCAACGCTTTTACCGGCCCGGGCCTATCCGGCGATCCGTTTGGTCGCAGCTTTTTGGAAAGGGTCGCTAAAACTCCGCAAAAAACGCGAAAGTCTCGGTTGCGAAAGATTGAATTGGCTTTGCGCAGCGCGGTGCCGCAATTGACGCAACTCACTGACGTCAAAGATGAAACCGGCGCTCCACATTTAGAAGCGGTGTATGAGCATTGGCGCTTCAAAGGCGCGAAGCAGAGCGAAGAGCAATTTTCCGACGGAACCTTACGCCTCATCGGCCTGTTTTGGTCTCTGCTTGAAAGTGATTCGCTTTTGCTTTTAGAAGAGCCGGAGTTGTCGTTGAATTCCGGCATCGTGAGCAAGTTGCCCGGACTGATGTATCGTTTGCAACGGCAGAAGAAGCGCCAAATTCTCTTGAGCACACATAGTTGGGATTTGCTCTCGGATCAAGGAATTGGCGGGGAAGAAGTTCTGCTTTTAACGCCAAGCGCTAGCGGCACTCAAGTCGAAGTGGCTTCTGCGCTCGAAGACGTGCGCGCCTTGCTCGAGGAAGGCATGAGCGTGGCCGAGGCTGCGTTGCCTCGCACTGTGCCGCATGCAGTCGATCAATTGGAGTTTTTCCGGTGATGCCCGCAGATACCGATCAACCTTGCCGTTGAGGATCAATTGAGCGAAGCGATCTTGCGCAAGATTCTACGTCATACGAAAAAGTCTTTTGCGGTTGGGAAGTGTTTTTGTAGAGGCGGGTACGGCTATCTCAAAAGGAATATGCAAAGTTTTAATAACGCCTCGAAGGCAATGCCGTTTTTGGTATTGACGGATCTCGACACTGCAGAGTGTCCGCCTGCGCTTTTGCAAGAATGGCTGCCCTACCCGAAGAATCCCAATCTTCTCTTTCGCGTCGCCGAAAGGGAAGTGGAGGCGTGGCTTCTTGCTCATCGCGAAGCCTTCGCGCGATTCTTAGGAATAGAGCCTCGCCTCGTTCCCCTCGAAGTTGATAAACTAAATGATCCAAAAAAAGTTTTACTGATGTTGGCGGCCAAATCAAAAAAGCGCCAACTGCGCGAAGCCATTGTTCCCGCACTTGCGAGCACGGCGAGAGTCGGCCCAGATTACAACGGCCAGTTGATTTTTTTTGTGGAAACTTCGTGGGAGGTTCGGCGTGCGATGGAAAACTCTCCGAGCTTGCGGCGCGCGGTAAAAGCGTTAATGAATTTTCATCCGCAGTGGGGCAAGAAATAAGATCGAAAAT
>CAYNDW010000401.1:0-6238 GCA_964395375.1 uncultured Cytophagia bacterium | reverse complement strand
TGCAGAAAGGCAAACGCGATCACCGCTGGCGCGCAGGAATGCAGCGGCTGGTTGCGGCGGTTGCGGGCCCAGAATATTCCGGCCCCGCAAAAATTATGGGCGTGATCACGGCGCGAGGCTATGTGCCCACGCCGCGAATGCGCAGGCCAGAGTTTGATCATGAGCAACTCTTGCGCAAAGTACAAAAACTGCCGGACGGCGCAGACGTGACACTGGCGGAGTTGGTAAACCCTAAGCACTGAACCGAAACTTAACGCGACTCTTTTGAGCCATTGGAGATCACATGAAAATCATAAAATATATTCTCGCTGCGCTGCTGCTGGTTGGCATGAGCGGCTGCTTGTTCCCGGAAAAAATCGAGACGCGTGTGCGCTTCACCGCAAAAAATTCCAAAACCGGCCAAGCCGAACAGCCGCGCGTCACGCTCACTTATTACAATTTTTCGAGCGACGCGCAAAATGAAACCGACCTCCAGAAAGACTTCGAGGAGCTATTGAAATCCGGCAAGGTGCAAAACGGAGACGAGGAGGTTGAAGAGGGCATGATCATTCAAACGCGCAACGTCTATCTTGAAAACGGCAAGATCAATATGCGCGCCGAGGCCGTGCCCGAAGGCGGCAAGCTCGCGGATGTGCTTGCCAACGGCGAGCGCATTCTCGTGATTGAAGGCGGCGAAGAGATTTCGCGCATTGAAACCAACGGCAAAGTTTTACGGACGGATAAAAACTATATCCTTGTTTGGCCGGAGAGCTTGGAAGAGATTTATTGGGTGCAACACTTCACTCCCGAAAAAGAGGAAGACCGCGCCGCGCTCGAGCGCAATCGCCCCACGCTGGTGGGCATGTGGGAAGAGCATTTGAAGCAAAGGTGAGAGATGTTGTCTCGTCCTGTCGCGCAGAAAAAGCTCGTGTTGATGAAATAATGATCGAGGAGCGAAAGGGGAAATCCCGTCGCCTTTCACCTTTCACGCACTTTATGCCGGCATTTCTTCGCCTTCGAATCTGATCTCGGGCACGGAGATTCTTCTGGCCTGTGCGATGCGGTCGGAGTTTTTGATCAATGCCGAAATGCGATGGCCGGTTTCGGCATTCACGATGCGATGGCCGCATCGTGGGCACACGCCGGCGGGCACCTCGTCTATGACGAGCAATTGCCCTTGCACCCAAAAATCTTGTTTGACGCGTTGCTCTTGCATCGGCGTGTCACAGATTTCACATTCCCCGTAATCGTAGCGTTCGAGGTTCATGTTATGGCTCCGCATAAGTTGTGATGAACAGCAGCTTTCCCGTGGTTTTGATGCGGCAGATGACGGCGATTTCCCGCCCATCAAGCGCCGGCCCGACCAACTCAAAACGTGTGCCTCTCGGATCACGAGTGAATTTTTGCCGAATGCGTCCATGAGCGATAGCCCACTCAATATCCGGAAAGACGAGATCATCGTCTGCCATTTCTTCGAAAAAGTGTGGGATGGTGAATTCATACTCTCCACGCAACACTTTTTCTCTGATTTGTTGCAAAGCTTTCAATCGTGAACCTTTCTGCAGCCATTCGGAATAACGCCGTGTGCATAAGTAAGGAATCATTGGAATAAAAGCAAGTGGCAGCAAGGGCAAGTATGCAAATTGTAAGCACAGCCTCGTGCGGAATGACTGCAACGAAAGCGCATGCGCGCGGCGCGCGGGATGTATGTGTATCGCTTGAAAGCGGGCGAGTTTGCGGCGAGGAGGAAGCTGGTGTTGATGAAGCGCGCGTGCGTGACGGAGCTTTCCGGTTAACGCGAAGGCTGCCTCGGCCCGTAATACACCGTGTCCGCGATGGTCTTTTCCAAATAGATCAAATTATAAACCGGCTTGCGCACTTCCCGATTCTCCATCGGCGGCGGCGTGTACTGCAAGAGGCCTTTGTCATAGCCCCACATTTCAATCGCGGTCACGCCTTCGCTTTGTTCGAGCGTGATCTTCATGGGCATGCCGTTGTAGTTACGCCGCATGGCGCGCAGCAGGCCGGCGAAGATGCCGCCGAGCGCGCGCACGGAGTCGGGCGCGCTTTCGAATTGCTCCGGCGCGTCCGTGGCGTTCGCGGTGAATTTGATATTGTCGCCGAAGCGCCAATTGTTCATGAGCGCTTGCGCCTTCTTGCCGGGCGAGATCATATAAATTTTCCCGCCCGGATACGTGCGCGCTTGATCGCCCTCGCCGAAGCCGTCGCCCACGAGATCATAAATCGTCAAGCGCTCGACGTTCGACTCCGTGATCAAAAAATCTTCCACGAAGAACTTCACGAGCTTGGGATCGCGCACGACCGCATAGCGCACGAGCTCTTGATCAATCTCCACGCTCGGCCCTGTTTGTGCGAAAAGGCTAGCGACAACAGATAACTGAAAACTGATCACTATCAAACTGATTTTAATTCTCCGCACGTTTTTCTCCTTCGCATTTTTTCCAGTCTGCAAACAAAACTCGCGCGTCCTCAAATTGGCCCGCGCTTTTATAGGCTTTGATCAGCATCGACATGAGTTGACAATGCTCTTGCAGCGTAAGTCCGCTGCTCGCAGCGAGCGCTAGCTTGCCATACTTGATCGCGTCTTGCGGCGAGTTCCATACCAACGGCAGCAGTTCCATGCCCGCGCGCGCCACGTTATCCCATCGGAACGACATGGCTTTGGTGAAATACGCGAGGCTCACTTTCTTTTGCTCCTGCTTGCGCGCTGCCACGCCCAAACGATACAGCATGGCGCCGTAACTATTCAAATAGGCTTTGGTCTCCGCCTCGCTTTGCGCCTCTTTTTCCAACGCGGGCAATGCGGCGAAAATTTGCTGCATGCGCTCCACCGCACGGCTTGGTTGATTTAAATACTCAAACTCCATGACGGCGAGTTTGTGCGCAACGGCCCAATGCGCTTGCGGCGTTTTCAACGTGGGCAAAAGTTTTTGACACGAGGCGGCCACCAGCGCATATTGCTTCCCCTCTTCCCATTCTAAAATTTTATCCCATTGCTCCGAGGCGCGCGTGTTGCCGCCGTCCCAGGCAATCCACTTGAGGTAGTTTTCCAAATCCCGCCGGTCCTGCCCGCTCTTCGCAAACGCGCGCGCGGCGGCGAAAGCTTTGAGGGCGCTCGGCGCGTCGTGCAAACGCGCGAGCGCGTCGCCCTGGCCGAAGCTATAATAGAAGAGCAACGCGGTGTCGGGCGACGTCATGAATGCGAGCTTGCGCATGACTTCCTCGGCGCGCCTATAGTTGGCGCAAGCTTGGTGATAGTCTTGCAATGCCAAATAGTTTTCCGCGAGCAAACGATACACACCGTGCTCGCCTTTTTCCAAGCGCGCCAAACGCTCCAACACTTCAACGGCTTTGGCAAAATTTTTCTCCATGCCGAAGAGGCGCTGCAACTGATAATAAGTCGAGGCGAGCATGAGGCGCACGTTTTTGTCGAAGGGATTGAGACGAAGCGCCTCTTCCAAAAAATTTTGCGCTGCGAGGCAATGCGCTTTGGCCGCCAGAGAATCTTGCGGTGGCGCGCCATTGCGCGCGATTGCTTTTAGCTTATTAAAACTTTGCGCACCGGCCTGGGCCGCGCGCTCAAAGTCCGCTTTTTGTGTGGAAGAAAGCGCGGCGCTGCCGCTCTCCGGCTTTTCGAGCACGGCCCAGAACGCCTCGGCCTTTTGCAAACGCTCTTTGCCGGCAGCGGCGATTCTGGCCGCTTTCTTCTCGCGTGTGCTGGAAACAAAATTTTGCTCGCCAAATTTGTTCGCGTGCGCCACCGTGCTGCTATCCAATCCGGGTGGAAGGCTGCGCTCGTTTGTGCGCGCGCTTTTTTTCGCGCCGCCGCATGCGACTAGCGCGACCGCGAGGAGCAAGGATAATGTGTAAATCAAACTGCGTTGCATAAACAGCTCTTTTGTGTTTTGATAATGAGCCTGATGCCGAAGCATCAGACTCAGAGGTGCAAGCCCGCAAGCGGGGCTACTTTTCTCAAGGAATCTTTTTAAACACTCGGCAGTATCTCCAGCGAGTAAAAGGATTCCTTCTGAATGACAACATTAAAGCTTCGCGATGTAACTGCTAACTGATCACTGCTCACTGCTCACTGCTAACTGATCACTGCTCACTGATCACCGCCTCGCCCCTTCCCACCACGCTGAAAATATTTTATAGAAATGCTGTGCGGTCTCGCCTGGCGCTTGGCGGGAAGTGATGAGTGATTGAATCTCGACGCCGGCGCGTACCACTTCGCCCATGGCGAGGTAGGTGCTTGCTGCTTTGATGCCGTGGTCTTTGAGCAGCGTGAATTTGTCGCCCTCAATTAAGCAGATACGCAGCAGCAGATCGACTTCATTGCAAGAGAGAAAAAGTTCGTACTGCTTTCCATTCATGCTAAAGGAAACCGCAGCGGCAAGATCGGCGGCGCTGTGTTCCATGTCATATTGCACCAGCTTGGGAAGCGCGCCGGGATGCGCTTTCATCCATACCATGAGATCGTGCAAGTTCATCGCGCTGCTTGCGTCAACGAGGCTGGACGCAATGCCGATCTCTGTGCCATTGCCTATGCCATTCCCGCGACCATTGCCGGAGCCACGTCCCGCACGCGCGCCATAACCGCCGCCGCCAAGAGCAGGGCCGCCGCCTTGCATGCCGCTGAGTCCTCCGCGCACTTCGCCTTCATTATAACCCGCACCTGTCCCGCGGCCGAGATCAATGCCAACACCGGCTTTGTTCTGCCCGAGGCCATTACCGGGTGCGCCAATGCGATTGCGAAATACACTCGCGGCTGCGATGGAACTCGCGGCGAAATCGCCGAGCGGTTCGAAGGCCTCCTCCTCGCGCGCGACCTTCCGGTCGAGTGTAATTTGCGCGCCGCCGCCAAAGGCTCCGGCACGCGAGCGACTGCCCGCACCACGCGCCGGCGGGCGATTCGGATTGAGCGCGCCGATTTTTCCGGGAAGATCGAACGTCTCGTTTTCGGATAAGCCGGCGCCGCCGGCGTTGGGATTGGTTTGCTGCAACGTGTGCGCGAGTTTTTCCGGTGAGGCATTCCGCTCTGCGCGCAGAGTTTCAGCGCGTTGCGTTGGCGGCGCGACAGTGCTCGTTCGCGGTTTCGCGGGTGCAATGGACTGCGGTGTTGCGAGCGGCAAGTTCGTTTCGCTTTCGTCTTCAAATTGGATTTCGGCGAGCACTTCACCCACTTGCGTTTCCGGGCGAGGCCATAACACGACGGCGAGCAGGAGCACGAGATGAACGATCAGCGCGATTCCCAATGACGTGCGCATACGCGGCCATGTCGGTTTAGGCGCGGGCCAGGCTAAAGACAGCGAAAGAATATCCGTGCGTCGTTTCGGGCGGAAGACGGGGAGGGTTTGCCCGGAATGCGTTTGCGCGTGCCGGGCAACTGCGGAAGGCGTTGCGAGATTGGTCTCCGTCCTTGGAGAAGGCTTCATGCCTCAGGCCTTGTTTTGAGGTTTGCGTATAAAGTTTGTGAAGCGCTTTGAGATAGATTACACTTTTCCCCGTTGCGTTTGTCATTCAGCAGGAATCTTTTTACGAGCTGGAGAAGCTGCCCCGTGATAAAAAGATTTCTCCTGAATAAGGCCGCTCCTCAGTAACCAAATTCCGGTTGCGGCACTTGTTCGACGTTGCCGTACATAACGCTGTCGGTGGTGCGGCGCGTGCGAATTTGGCCGTGCGTGCGAAAATGCCGCTCTTCCTGCGATTCGCCGGGTCGCGGCAATAAAAGATAAACCTGCACCATTTTCATCGCGGCTTCCATTTCCACCATGAGCGTGGCGATGCGGCGTTGAAAATAATTATACGCGACCACCGAAGGAATGGCGACGACCAAACCAGCGGCTGTGGTGAGGAGGGCCTCGGCAATGCCCGCGGCAACGACCGAAGGTCCGCCGGAGCCGGCATTAGAGAGATCCTGAAACGCGCGCATGATGCCGACGACAGTGCCGAGCAACCCAATGAACGGCGCGATGTTGCCCATGGTCCCAAGAATATTGAGATACTTTTCGAGCTTCAATTTTTCTTTCATGGCCGTGGCTTCCATCAAGTCGGTCAAACCTTTTTCGCCGAGCTTGGCGTTTTGCACGCCGCTGCGCACCACGGTTACCACTGGCGCCTCGTAATTTTTGCATAATTCCACCGCCCGCCGCAAACCGGATTCACGCAGCGTTTCATAAAGCGAATTCATGAACCCGTCGGTGTCAAACTTCGTGTGGCGAAAAAAAAGCAGGCGTTC
>CAYNDW010000400.1:0-6295 GCA_964395375.1 uncultured Cytophagia bacterium | reverse complement strand
AGAAAGCGACGTCCAGCTTCAACACCTCGATGAACTCGATCACACCGCGATTGGCGATATTAAACTCACCATCAAAGTTGAACGCGCGCGCGTCGGATTCCGTGCCGTATTCCGCGATCTTGCGATAGTTAATGTCGCCCGTCAATTCGGTGGAATCCTGGTTCTTCTCATCCTTCGGCTGAAAAGTGCCGATGCCGATGCGATCTTTTTCCGAAAGCAGCAAACGCTCAACGAGGACTTCATTCTTCACGAGATCGGACCACGAGCCGTCATATTTGCGCATCAACTCGCGGAACGTTTGCCGGCAGAAGGGGCACAACTCGCCGCTGATGGCGATGTGTTGCTCCGGCGCTCTATCGGCATTGAGATGTTCGAGCAATTTCGTGCGCAGCTCTTCCGGCACCAAATGCAGCGGCTCTTCGTGCATCGGACACTTGGCCCAGGTCGTCTCGCCGTTCGCATGCGTTTGCCGCCATGAATAGCTATACAACGCGCCTTCCGGCGTGCGCGAATAATGCTCCACGCCTTTTTTCAGCAAACGCACAATTGTGCTCTTCGCGCTGCCGACCGGGCCGTGCAGTAACAGCACGCGCTTTTCCGTGCCGTAGCCCTGTGCCGCGGCCTTAAAGAAGCTCACAATACGCATGAGCGTTCGTTCCAGCCCATAGACGGCGTCGCGCCCGTGGTCGACTGGGTCTTCAAAAAATTTGTAGCGCACGAGTTTCTCTTTGAACTCCACGACCTCTTCCGTGCCGAAGGAAAGAATCAGGTCATAGATGCGTTGAAACGCCGTGCGCGTAACTTTGGGGTTGAGACGAACGGTTTGCAGATACTCGTCAAAGCTGCCCTGCCAATTCAAGTCGCGATAGGTGGCGGGATTTTGCAGCTTGCTCAGAGTATCGATGATGCTTTCAGAAAGCGAGTTCTGGGTTTGCATGGATAGAAGCCTCCGTTTCTAAGTCGCTCGCGGCGTAACCAGAGGTGAGGGCGAAAGGTGTAGTGCTGCGATGGCCCGATTACGAGATGCGAGGGCTAGTGCCTTGAGCAAATCCTAGTGAGCGTAATTGTCAAGTAGCTGAACGACGGTTGCAGGTAGGGAGTGATCAACTCCAGCCGCGCTCGTGCCGGCTGGGAGTGGTACACGCTGGCAGAATGATCAGGGTTGCGTCAGGAAACTTGAGGTTGTTGCCAAGCTTCATTCAAAGAAAAAATCCCTGGCTATCGAGCTCCCTTCTTTCAATGAACCGACTTCGCAAAAACTTCACGAACGTCCTGAGTTATTCTGCCGGGCCTCGTTTGTTAGGAAGATTTTTTACCGCGCGTATCGTCTACCCTGCTTGTGTGGCAACAACCGCGGGTAGAGCATGAGGTGATGGGTTTGCTTCGAGCATGCTTCAGCGGGGCAAGTCAAAGAACATTTGAGCGTGGCCTCACAGGAACTGCCGCATGAAGTCGATGCCTTATCCCCAGACAAAAAAAGTCGAAACTAAAATAAGTTCGACTTTGCCAGACAAAGAACGAGATTGATTGCTGTGACGCGCGCATGGTACGACCGTGACTGCAAAAAGTCAAGCGCTTTCTCGTCACATTTTATAAACTTCCTAACTCTGTATTTTTTATTTCGTCGTTAAAGTATGCGCTCCTCATTTTCTTTGAGGGTAGCTATCCTACTCGATCTCATGCAAAAAGTTCCAATTGCTTTTCGAGTGTTGCCTCGTGATATTCGGCGGGAAATTTTTATTCGTGCCCGCGAAACACGCGAAGGACACGAGAGTTTTTTTTGCGTCATTCGCGTGTTTCGTGGGGAATGATAAGCAACGTGCATAACCTTTCAAGTCCTCAGAGGATGACGCGCGATGAAAACGCATGATGATCATTTGGGCCTGACTCGCCCAATCACACGGCGAGATTTTTTGCAAGGCATTGCTGGCGGAATCGCCGGAGCCGCGCTTGGGTGTAACGCAAAGCCGGATACTTCGAGGAAAATTGCAGCAGAAAGTAATATCCCGCGCCTTACGGGTTTGCGCGGACAAGACTTCGCCTCGGCCAAGCTTGGGCATCGCGTGCGCGACGGAGAGTTTCGCGAGTTGCCACCGCATAACATTGCGAGCAACGAAGAGTACGATCTCATTGTCATTGGCGCGGGCCTGGCGGGATTGACCGCGGCTTATGTTTATCAACACGAACGCAAAGGCCGAGGACGTATTTTGATTTTGGATAATCACGATGATTTCGGCGGCCACGCGCGACGCAATACGTTTGAATGGAACGGCACAACTTTGATCGCGCCCGGCGGCACCTTCGCGCTCGAAGACCCCGACGCGTCTCCGCCCGAAGCCGTGGAAATTTTCAACGAGCTTGGCATCGATCCCGCGCGCCTCGAAAGTTTTCGCGACAATACTTTCAAAGAGAGATTCAAGCTTTCCTCCGGCGTATTCTTCGATCCGCGCGTGTTTGGCAATAGCGCGCCGCAATGGGTGAATCGCTTCTTTGATATCCCATATGAAAAATTTTTCGCCCAAGCGCCCATTCCCGAAGCTGCGCGCCGCGAGCTGATCGAGCTTTATTCCACCCGAAAAAATTATTTGTCGGACGAAACGACGCGCGAGCAAAAATTGGCAGAGATGAGTTGGGAGAAATTCATTCGCGAGGTGATGGGCTTGAGCGATCATGCCGTGCGCTTTGCGAATATTCATGCGACCGATCTCGTCGGCCTCGGCTGCGATGCCGTATCCGCGCTCGAAGGTTACCATATCGGCCCCGGTTTTTTCGGCATGGGCGGCGAGGGTTTTTATGAGAAGAACGGCGTGCTGCACTATGGCTACGAACCCACGACACGCTATCCCGACGGCAATCACACCATCGCGCGACATTTGCTCAAAGCCATTTTGCCCGAAGCCGTGTCCGGCGAGAATACGATGGAAGGCGTATTTAATAGCGAAGTGAATTATGCCATGTTTGATCGCGAATCAAACAACGTGCGCGTGCGTTTGCGTTCGATGGCGGTGCGCATTGAGCATGAAGGCCGCGGCGATGCACAGCGCGTCGTTGTGCATTACACGCAACCCGACGGCCGCGTGTATCGCGTGACCGCTCGCAGCGCGATTATGGCGGGATGGGGTATGGTTGCAAAACACATCGTTCCCGAATTGCCGCAAGAACAGGTGCAAGCACTCGATCAATATCGCTACACTTCCGTGGTTTACATCAACGTGCTCTTGCGCCATTGGCGGCCGATGGCAGAGTTGGGATTGTTCGATATGTATCTGCCCGGCGGTTATTGCTCGTGGATGAATATTTCCGATCCACTCCACGTCGGCAGCTATCGACCGGAATATCATCCCGACAAGCCGATCTTGCTCAACATGTACAAATACCTGTATTCGCCCGGCTACGATCCCACCGAGCAAATGATCATGGGCCGCTTGGAATTGGAGAACAAACCGTTTGAAGAATTTGAGCGAGAGATTCGCACGGAGCTGAATCTTTTGTTCGGCCCGTGGGGCTTTAATGCTGCGGACGATATTCTCGCAATCACAGTGAATCGTTGGGGACACGGCTACAATTTCTTTAAAGGCCCAGCTTCATATGAGAGCAAGAAACATCCGCCTTACATAAAAGGAAGAGAGCGGCTCGGTCGTATTTCATTCGCTGGCGCGGATGCAGGAGGGAGTCCGTGGACGCAGCTTGCACTGCAACAAGGCATGAGGGCGGCGAAGGAGCAGTTGGAACAGAGATGAAAATATTTTAGAATAGGATGAAAGCAAAGCCGGATTTCAAATTCCGGCTTTACTTTTTTGCGGATTTACTTCAAAACACTCACCCCCATAAAACTCCGCAACACCTCCGGCACGACGATGGTGCCTTCATCGGTTTGAAAATTTTCCATGATCGCGATGATCGTGCGCGGCAGGGCCAGGCCCGAAGAGTTGAGCGTGTGCACGAATTGCGGCTTGGCGCTCGGCTCCGGGCGGAAGCGAATGTTCGCGCGGCGTGCTTGGAAGTCTTCGAAGTTTGAACACGAGGAGACTTCGAGCCATTTCTGCATGCCGGGCGCCCACACTTCGAGATCATAGCACTTTGCCGCGGCGAAGCTCATGTCACCGCTGCACAACAAGAGCACGCGATAGGGCAGGCCGAGCATCTGCAAAACTTCTTCGGCGTTTTGCAAAAGCTTTTCGTGCTCCTCATAGCTCGTCTCCGGCCGCGTGAATTTCACCATCTCCACTTTATCGAATTGGTGCAAACGCATGAGGCCTTTGGTGTCTTTGCCATAAGCACCGGCTTCGCGGCGAAAGCAGGGCGTATATGCGGTGTAATTGATCGGCAAATCCGCGCCCTGGAGCATTTTTCCGGCGAGCAGATTGGTCACGGGCACTTCCGCGGTTGGGATCAAAAACAGATCATCACCCGCGATGCGATACATATCATCTTCCATCTTGGGAAGCTGACCGGTGCCGAACATCGCCTCGCGCCCGACCACGAACGGCGGAAACATTTCCGTGTAGCCGTGTTTGTCGATGTGCAAATCCAACATGAAATTGATCAACGCGCGCACGAGCTTCGCGCCTTTGCCTTGAAAGTTCACGAAGAACGAGCCGGAAATTTTCGCGCCGCCTTCGAAATCAATGAGCCGGAGTTTTTCATTCAAATCCCAATGCGGCTTGGGCGTGAAATCGAATTTCGGAATCTCGCCCCATTGCTTCACGACGACGTTGTCCGCTGAACTCTTTCCAATGGGCACACTGGCGTGCGGCAAGTTCGGAATGCGAATCTGCAATTGATAGAGTTGGTCTTCGACGCTCTTCAGCTCGTTGTCCAAATTCTTAATCTCGTCGCCGACGCGCTTCATCTCGGCGATTTTATCATCCGCATTACCGCCCGACTTCTTCGTCTGCGCGATCTCTTCGGAGACGCGATTGCGCAGCGCTTTCAGTTCTTCGGCTTGCGCGAGAATGCGGCGGCGTTGTTCATCCAGCGCGCGGAATTGCGAAAGATCAAGCTGGGCATTCTTCTTCCGAACGCCTTCCTCCACCTGCGCCAAGTTTTCGCGAATGAATTTCAAATCCAACATGCAGCACGTCCTATTCTATAAACGAGAAACAAAGCAAAAGCTTGATTATAAGCGGATTTTACGAATAGAGCGGATAAAGCACTAACGCACGACTTCACCACTCGTGGCTTTGCACGACGATGACGCCCTGGTCCTCTGCCTTGTTCATAAAACCCTTGGTCGCGAAATGCGTGACCAACACTTTGACGATTTCGGTCTCGCCGTATTCACTGCGCACCGCTTCGGCTTTTTCTTCTAATTCAACAAACACGTCCTGCTTTTTTAGCAAGCGGCTTTCATCGAGCCGGAGCTTGGATTCGCCGACGATTAAGACTTGTTCGCCGTTGCGCTCGGCGCGGCAAAAGAGGTTGACTTCTTTGCCGCCAATTTCGGCGCGGACAATTTTCTTTTGAACTTTCAAGCCGTATTTCTCTTGTAAGACCGCGGGCAAGAATCTATACGTTTCGTTTTCAAACGCGTAGCTCATGCTGCGCGACAGCCCGCCCACCTCCGCGCGCGTTTCGCCCAAGCCTACGGCAAGCTTGGCGATCGCGTTTTGCATTTCTTTCTGCGAGACCACGAGTTCTTTGACGGTCGCAGCGAGTTGCCGCTGGTCCGTTGCGAGCGCTTCGACTTTGATCTCCGTGCGCTTTTGCGCCTCCGAAAGTTCTTTTACCGTGGTTACGAGCTGCTTCTGCTCCGTCGCGAGATCTTTGACGATACTCTTCAGTTCGGAAAAATCTTCTTTGGTGACGTGCGCTTCGGCGATGCGCGCGTCGATGATCTTGACGATCTCTTTCCGAACCGAAGGGGTGATGGAGAAACTGCTTGCGCTAGCGGGTTGCATACGGCCTCCCAGTGAATTGTCTCAAAACAAATGAATCATGCTAATCTGCAAGTATTTCGATGGATTCTTTTTCATGTCCTCGAGCAGCGTTTGCATCTGCGATAAAGATTGACTGGCTTTATTATAAAGCTCGTCGTCATAGAGCGCCTTGCCGGCTGTGCCTTTGCGCTGCTCAAGCGCTGCGAGCAGCTTGCGTGTTTCATTTAATGCGCTATCGGCTCTCGCCATAGTCGCGGGCAATTGCGCCGTCGTGGTCGAAAGATTCTGCGTGATGCTATCCACGCTCGCGCGGCGTAGTTGCAAAAAATCATGCAAGCCCGTGGTGAGCGAATCCATCTGCACCAAGGTGCTGCGCAAGCGGCGCGTCAGGCTTTCCTTATTGGCGTCCGCATACT
>CAYNDW010000399.1:0-6303 GCA_964395375.1 uncultured Cytophagia bacterium | reverse complement strand
CGTCCGTCAAACCCAAGCCGACATGCGCGCTCACCGTGTTCAGCTTTTTCGAAGCCACGATATAAAGTTTAGTAAGCCGCGTTTCAAAAGAGACGGAAAAATCCTCGCCTTCCAAATATTGCCAGCTCGTGGTTCCGCGCAATGAAACCGCCACTGCCGGAAGTTGGCTGCGCTCGCACAGCACGAGCATTTTGAACGCAGAAGTCGGCACCGTGGCGGAACCGCGCTGCAAAGAATTGATCACCGCCTGCGTCGCAAACTCCACCTCCGCAATATCGCCCAAGCCCATACCCGCGCGCCCGAGAAAGTTGCGCTCCTTCTCGATGCCAAACGCGCCGCCGCCGGTGAAATATAAATCAAGCGAGCCGAGCACGCCGGCAGTAGGCACGTTGAACAAACGCGGCAGCGTGGCCGGCTCTTCCAACAAAGTTTTATACCATTGCCGCAGCGCCGGTTTATTCCGAGCTTGCGGCGCGAGCTCGCCGTTGTTTGCCAAAGGAGCCGCGTTCGCGGAAAGCGAGGCTCGCCGCTCTTGCGCACTCGAATCTGGTTCGCGAATTTGCGCCTGGGCCGAGACGATTTGCAACGCGCGAATTTTCTCCTCGGTCGCTCGGGCACGCGCGAGTGAATCTTCTTTTGCTTTTTGTCGCGCCAAAACAAGCGCCGCTTCTTGTTCGCGTTGCAACGCGCTCAACTTTGCTTCCTTCGCCGATGCCAACTCGCCGCCGCAATGCACGCAAAACTTATAGCTCCATTCGTTCACGTGCTTGCAACTTAAGCACGCAATCGTTTGTGGCAAAGATTGCGCGGTCGCGGATAGCGCGAGCACGAGCAAAACGCAGAGGGCCAAAACGGTGAGAATGACGGCTTTGAATAGCTTGCTGGTCATGGCATATTCTCCTCTAATAAAAATTTTCTTCTTCAATTCACTTGATGCCGAATCATCATTGCACACCATGCTCACGCAATGCCCATGCCTCGCCGCGCTCGGCGGCATGCGAGCGAAACAGATTTTGACCGCCTTGCACTTATGCCGTCATGAGCGCGAAACAATGATCAAGGAGCTGCCTTGCTGCGTGAAGCTCATGCACAGACCTGAGCAAATTCTTTACGGGAAGGATTCGTGAGGTTTGATAACGCTAGGCGGGGAGTCTGCTTTTTGAAAATTGTATAAATGTTTCGAGAGACAATGCCGGCATAAAGGCTCTTTTGTTCGGTGGGGCAAAGTAGCTTTTGCTCGAGATCAACGACAAGAGCACATTCGCCCTTCTTAAACAACTCAAACCCATTTACCCAAACTTCTTTTAGGAGGTTTCAAATGTACTCCCACCTAATCAAAATCCCGCCGACGCGTCGCCTCGACGCGCTGCCCGAGGGACAGATCGAACCTTTTGTGAAAGGCGGACTGTTCTCGAGGTTTTTCAAACTCTTCATGTGCCGCGTAGCGAAACGATTTGGGGACAAGATTTCCAGCCTTTGCCTCCGCCCTCCCGCGAGCAGACGCTGGAATACGATCTTCAATCGAATCGCTCTCTCGAAGTTCGGCTTTCGAGTCCTCCGAATTATTTCCGCGCATTTTGAACTGATCAGTAAGTGCCGTGGAAATTCGGAATCACGAAAGAACAAGTGGTCACGTGAAGGTGGATTGCGTAAGCAGCTACAAAAGTCTGACGGGCTGTTCGTAAAGCCGGGCATGATAAGCTCCTGGACTTGTCATGCGTTTGAACGACATCGTTTCGTTTCTGCACGATAGCAGCGTAGTCGTTTGACCCTCTCCCAAGCTTTACGTTCTCTTCGATTGTACCCACGTCCCCAAAGACTCCTGTAGTCTGCTTACCAATTTTTTTCCGGTTTCTGAAATTCTCCAAAACGTGTTTTTTTGTATATTGACCTGTTCGATCACGCCGGCCTCGGCTTGTTCGTGCAGCGTTTTGATTAAAATTCCGCGCCGTCCAACGCCTAGAGTATCCACAAGCTCTCTAGCGCTCAACCCCTTTGCTTCTTTCGGCAAGGCATTCAGATGGTGCAAAACGCTGAGCGCCGTTTGCTGAGCGTATAGTCGATCATATTCGTCTTGCATTGCATTTGGCTCGGTAGGCCGTATGAGTTTGTTTGGCGGCAGCTCTTCGATTTCGAAAATTTTGCTGTCGGGCGTGCGCATATAAAGCACGGGCGTGGCCCATTCGAGTTTGTGGTTCTCGCCATAAAGCGCTTGCCGCGTTTCCGCCAACGTGCGATCGAGCGAAAGCCCTTTTGCCAATCTGCTATAGAACTCTTTGGTGAAAGTTATTGCCGCCGCATCGGTGATCGCGAATTGCATGGCGACGACCGCGGGAATGCCTCGTTGCGTGATCTTTTGCGCCGTGCCCGCGAAAGTATCATGGCATGAAGTGCGCGCGCCTTCGCAGGCGTTCAAGATTGCCAAGCGCAAAGTGGCTTTTTCATTTTTCAAAACATTTGCGAGATCTTCGCCGCTAATGGAATGTCCGTTTTGGTATTTGTCCTCTAAAACGACGTTGCCCGTGTGCGTGTGTTGATCAAAACTCCCGTGCCCGATGAAATGAAAAATGTGATAATCTTTCTCGCGCAGTTTTTCGCTCAAGGCATTTAAAGTCGCAATTTCAAGGCGATCAATTTCAAACAAGCCGCGCGCTTTCAACTCTTGCGCCGCGGTGTTGAGGTTCTCCCATTCCTGCTCTATATCAAGCAGCAACTCGTCTTGCGGCGCGGCAACCATCACGAGCGCGCGCAGAGGCAGCTTTACTTTGAGGGGCGTGATAATTTGGGGAATCGCCAAGTAGCGGATCAAAGAGGTGTGATCCGAGAGGCAGAAAAAGGATTGGCGGGTCGGGTTATAAAGATACTCCCACGGCAGCTCAAGCAGCTTGGGAGTATCCTTTAAACGCAGCCGCAAGCGCAGGCCCGTGCCTTTGCTCTCAATAACGTCCAAGCTGCGCTCTAGACACTTGCCTAGCTCATCTGCAAAGAAGGCTTCATATAGTCGTTCGCCGAAGGCTTGCACCTCTCTTATTTTCGGCGAGCGTAGATGCCGGAGCTTGGTGCGTGAGAAGCTAACGTTCAAAACTAAATTTTCAAGTTCAAGGCTGGAAAAGGGAAGCTGTGCTATGCCTTCGGCTTGACCAGCAGGTGATTCAAGCACGCGAATCTTATAAGTATTGCCGGTGGAGTCAAGTGGATCAACAAGGCAGTCGAAGTTTTCATATAGCATATGAACGTGCTCCTCGATAGTTTATTCGCGGCGCTTTTCAGATATAGACACGCGGAAAGCTTGATTCTCACACCAGCATACTCATCTTCCTGCAAAATCGCGCTTGCTTTTTCTTCGTTGCCGTTTATCTTGTGGCCGTTCGTTCATGCCGCCGTTCGCTCTCACCCTTAAACCTCCTGTGGAAAATCACCATGAAGACTCTCGTTCGTCTCGGCGTTAGTGCGTTGGCAATGGCTATACTCGGTTTCGGATGCTCCTCGCGTCGCGCGCAAGTGAAACACAGCGATGAAAATTTTTTCAGCGCTGCCGAACCCTCACGCTTGGTGGTGCAGATCAGCAATGTGACGGATGACAACAAGAGCCGCCGCAACGAAGCCGAATTGTTCGTGAATGGCAAGAAGATCAAACCGAGCCGCTTAGCTGAAGGCGGGCAGCGCGATTATCTTTATGAGATGTCGCTGCCGAGCGGGGAGCATAAGATTCAAGCCAAGTATCGCGCAAAGTCTTTTTGGAAGGATAAAGAATTCAAACTCGCCACGCATGACGGCCGCGTGCGGCTTTATCCCGGCTATACCACTTTTTTGACCGCAGTGTTGGAAAAGAAAAGCGACGGCGGCTTGACGCGCGACAAAGTTTTTTTCACGGAAACGCCGCGCTTGCGGCAAACGAAAGCCGCGCCGCAAATCGCGCGAACGCCCGCAGAGCAGAAGACGATTGAGACGCCGCGCGCGGTGTTCCTTGAAAGCAAAGCCGCGGCGCCTAAAGTTGAAAACACCGCCGCGCCGCAAATCGAGCGACCGATCCTCGTTGTGCCGATTGCGCCGCAAGCCGCTGCTGCGCCGCGAATTGATGAGCCGGCGGCGAGCAACGCGGCACAACCAACCTCATTTGAACGAGCCGCTCCAGTGGTGTCGCTGGATCGCGTTGCGACGGCTAGCGCGTCGCTTGAACCAACGCCTGAGCGCGCTGCGCCCGCTCTAACTGAAACTGCGCCCTCAACCATGAACATTGAGCGCGCAACTCCGATAGCGGCCGCGCCTCAAATCAGCGCGACTTCTCACGTTGAAACCGCAGCCGCTTTGGCCGCCGGCAAAATCGCGCTGCAAATCAATACCACGCCGGCCAACGCCGACGTCATTGTCGATGATAAATACTTGGGCCAATCGCCGCTCGTCACCTACGTCGAGCGCGGCCGCAGCCACGTCATTCAAATTTCCAAAAAAGGTTTTGCCGATAAAATCAAACTCCTCGACCGCAACGAGTTTGATAAGCAGCAAACCTATTTTCTGATTGAAAAATTGGAGAAGGAAGAATGAGGGCAGCTTGAAGTTATGGAGCGGTGGAGTATTGGGGCAACGACGTTAGTAGTTCACAATACTCCATCAATCCGCTACTCCAGTAATCCACATCCAGTTCACTTCATCCGCTGCAACTCCGCCTCGGCGGCGATATAGCCAAACGCCGCCCAATGCCTGCCTTTGAGCACGCGCTGAAAAATTTCTCTCGCCTTTTCTTTTTCCCCATTATAAAAATACCAATTGCCCACGCCATAGCCTTGCGTCGCAACGTCGAGATCAGAAGCGTGCTTCACATCAAGCAAAGAGTCCGCGGGCACGAGGCCCTTATACATCAACAAGCGCTTGTGGTAAGATTGATTTTCGAGAATCTTCATCTCGGGTTGAATCGGCTCTAAAACTTTTTGCGCGTCGCTCGGCCGGTCAAGACGGCGATAGGTCATGTAGAGCCAATCGCTCGTGGCGCAGAGCATGTCATCGTTGCCGTGTGAAAACTTCATGCACTCCACATAGCAGCGCAGCGCGTTGTTGAAATCGCCTTTGAGATAATAGGCGAGGCCGAGGTGATACCAAATATTCGAATGTGACGTGCTCGTGGGAATGTTGTACTGATTGGGCGCGCCGTCCGGCTCGACCTCGTCGGGAACACCGCGAATAAGCTCACTTGCCTTCTCCAAATCCGCAATCGCCTTGTCAAATTTTCGCACGGAAATATAACGATGTCCGCGATGGCGATAGAGCTTCGCATCGTTTGGATGTTGCGCTATGCCTTGCGAGAGCACGGCAAGCGCTTCTTGATAGCGCCATAAATATCCGAGCCGCCTTCCCACCCAAATCACCCGCTCGAGATCATTGGGATGCGCCGCGAGCTCTTGCTGCGCCCGCGTAAGGTTGGAATCGAGCCGGGCTTTTTCTTCTTTTGAAAAAGAAATCGGATAAAGCGGTTCGCCGAAAAGGGAGAAGGCTTCGGGCTTCGATGCGGGTGATTGCGGCGCGTTTGTTTGCGCGTTGAGGGTGACGCAAAACAGGAACACGAACAGGAAGGAAAATTTGTGCATGGCGGCCTCGCGAGGGTGGTATATTCCAAGTTAAAAGCAAGCCACGGCCAAGCCGTGGCTGAACCTCGAATGATTACCGATACTCCGTCTTCAACTCTGTCGGTCGCGCCGGGGCTTCTTCGATGTTGATTGGAATGCGGCCGAGCAAGCGGTCATTGTCGGTTTTGACTTCCACGCGCCATGCGCCGGGCGTCGCGTTGGTCTTGCGCGTGAAGCCGCGCCATCCGCCATCGCGACCACCGCGAATCGCGTAGCCGATTTTGTCGGTCGTCACCCAATCGCCGTTTTTGTTTTTGGTTTGCCAATGATGCACGATGCGGCTGTTCAAATCCATGGGCGCGAAGATCGCGGCGAAGCAAAAGACCGTGTCACCACGTGTGTAGGCAAAGTTGCTTTCATCGCGCGTGAGCACTTGCCACCACTGCGGCGCGCGATATTTCACTTGATATTGCTCCTGCACGCGCCGCACGCTGCGATAGATGCCGCTCTCCTTCAGCGCGAGCGGCACGGGCGGAATCCAATTCAGCACATATAAAAGCGCGAGGGTGCCGAAAATGAGGAGCGGGCCGCGACTCAAACGCAGCGTCGCACGTTTCGCGCGGAGCAGCACGTTGCCGAAAATGCCGAATAAAGGGGAACTCAAAATGAGGCCTGATATTTTGCCCGGGTAACTGGCCACGACAAGCCCGCCGAAGCTGTGGCCTAAAATAAAGATCGGTAT
>CAYNDW010000398.1:0-6312 GCA_964395375.1 uncultured Cytophagia bacterium | reverse complement strand
ACAGGTGAGAGCCCGACTTTGATGACGTGCGCGCCCATCATGACGATGATCGGCTTGCCAAGCTCTCTCGCATTGAGAATGTGTTGCACCAGCTCGCGCAGATCTTTCGCCGCAAGAATGTTCGGCAGCGATTGATAGAACGTCTCAAAAAAATCGCCGCGGCGAAACGGCTGCGCAATCTCCTCGCGATGTACTTTGCTGTGCCGCTGCTCAACCGGATAGGTTTTAACTTGGGAGAGATCGATTTCGGGGAATTTGGACAAGAGCGCTCCGGCGGTTGTGGAGTTTTAGGCGGAAGCCTCCCTGTCATTTCAGTAGGAATCTTTTTAAGCGCTAGAACAAGCCTCTAGAAACAAAAAGGATTCCTGCAGAATGACGTGCCGAGGAGACAAGGCGATTGAACTTAAAAAGCAAAACGCCTGGATGGTTTATCTGTTCACAGAGGCGGCCTTTGCGGCTTCATAATAACGCTGCATTCGCGCTTTGGCTTTGTATTCATAGCTCGTCTCCACCCCTGCCAAACCGCTCTTGATGAGATGCCCATTGATGAAGGTCTTGTTCTTTAAATAAAGATAAGCATGCTCTTCATTGCCGTTGGGCGGCATTGCTTCATCAAACGTTGGAAAAACTTTTCTGCGCCCGATCATCTCTTGCAGAAATTGTATCGCCGCCTCTTCTTTCCCTGCAATCGGCTTGATGCCGAGCAAGCGCACGGTTTTGCCGTTCTTCATCTCGATGCAATCCGGCGAGACGATACGTTTGACTTTATAAAACGTATTGGGATTGCTTTCATTGCCATCGATCTTGGAGCCGAAACTCATCTTGCGCGGATCGACCTTCTTGTCGAAGCGCACGTGGTCTTTGAAAATGTACGGCAGCTTGGCGATGTCGGCTTTGAAATCGTGCGGCGCGAGCTTTTGCTCAATGATCTCACCGTTGGCGACCTCGCCGAAAAGGTCGCGCTCCGCGATTTGCAATTTCTCTTTGATGAGCGGAATGAACTCGCGATTGATTTCATAGCCAATCGAATTGCGCTCCAAATTGCGCGCAGCCAGCGCAGTCGTGCCGCTGCCGAGGAAGGGATCGAGCACGGTCTCGCCGGGGAAAGTAAACATGCGAATCAATCGTCGCGGCAGTTCTTCCGGGAACATAGCGAGATGTTCGTTCTGTCTTTCGCCGGGGAAATTCCAATGGCCATAAAAATATTCGTTCCACTCTTCCGTGGTCATCTTGGAATTTTCTTTTTGCTCTTTCGTCGGCTTGGGAGATTTGCCGAGCTTTTTGAAGAGGAGAATGAACTCGTAATCGAGTTTGACGATGCCGTTGCGCGGATAGGGAAACGACCCCATGATCGTCGCGCCGCCGCTCGTGTTGACTGTCGTGACTTTCTGCCAAATGATCGCGCCCATGTAATCGAAGCCGATAGTCTCGCAAAATTTGATAATCTCGGTGCGAATCGGAATGATCTTGTACCGGCCATAATAAGCCGCGCGCGCGAATTGATCGCCGATATTCACGCATAAACGGCAACCCGGAAGCAGCACGCGATAGCACTCGCTCCACACGAGATTCAGATTGTTGATGTAATCTTCGTAGCTGTCGTTGAAGCCGATCTGATTCGCGTGGCCGTAATCTTTGAGCTGCCAATACGGCGGCGAAGTGACGACGAGATGCACGGATTCGTCCGCCGCTTCCGCCATCGCGCGCGAATCGCCGAGGATGATGCGATGCTGCGTTTTGCGTTGTTCCATGTCTTGGAGATCTCGGCTTTTATCTTTTGCGCTTTTCAAGTTTGAGTTTATTGAGAGCCTCTTCCGAAAGACCGGTGACCTCAGCGATAAGCGCGGGCTCAAAATCTTTGGCGATCATTTTGAGCGCGATGTCGCGACGGCTTTTGCGCTCAGCTTCGCGCTTGCCTTCGAGCTTACCCTCACGCTTGCCTTCGTTGAAATATCCTCTTCTTTCTTTTTGAAGTGCCACTTCTAACATTTGTTTTACCTCCTTTGAAGTTTCATAAACATGCTCCAAAGCTTCAGACGCTTCGGGAGGAATTCTTCCGTGTTTACGCAACTGCAGGAACCAATTCAACAGCAACGAAACCGCGGCCCGATCACTCTCGCGGCGATACAGGTCTGCAAGCTCTTTTTTAATCAAACCCAAATCGTAATGACCTTCAACCAGGAACAGGGTCGAAACGATGTTTTTGATCGCGAGCAACTTTTGCTTCGTGAAAGCATTGGCCGCGATTTTGAAATACTTGAAGCGAATGCCGTATTCGCCGAGAGCTTCTTCGTCTTCAATCAAATCTGATAACTTCTCCGGCGCAGTCCATTTGCGCGGGCCGCTATAGAGCAGAATCGGAAAGACCGGCGGAAGTTTTCGGACTCTCTTGTGCGAGGCCACGTAGTCCATATAAAAATTTCCGACATAGTTCGCCAAGGCCACGCTCGTGAAGCGCTCGACTTTGGATTTGAACTCCAGTAACACGATAATGAAAATTTCTTTGCGCCTCAACTTGATCTTGTAGACAAGATCAGAGACGGTCTCTTTGTAATGATCCGCGACGAAGGATTTGTCCAAAGTCTCGCAAGAATCGAAGTCCAGCTCTTTGACCCAATCTTCCTGCACGAACGTTTCCAGCAACTGCCGGAAGATGGTTTTGTTCTTGAACAGTTTTTTATAGCCGCGATCCGAAACTTGGCGCATAAAGTTTTTCCCTCTCAAACCGGTTTAGGCGATTTTTTTTCGGCGCGAGACCTCAAGCCGCGATTGCGTGCGAGCCTTTCTTGGTCAATCTCCCCGCCCTGCGGAGCGCATGATCGATCTTCGCGGAAGCTTCTTTATCAGAAAACTTCTCGCCGCACTTGCGGCAATAGAAACACTCGATCCCTGGAACGCGGAAACCGTCATGGCAAACAAACTCGACGGTTTTTCGTGAGATCGTTGTGCTCCTGCACATCGGGCATTCGAGAATTGTCGGCTGCATATCTAAAGTGTCGAAGCAGTGCAAAGAATTATCCGACGGATAGATTAAGACCAACGGATTTTTTATCCGTTGGAGAAAAAACTTTTTGGTTGCGGCTCGTCCTCGTCGTGTTACAATTCATCGCGGAGTCCGATATTCAAACTATGCTAGAAGCGCCATGGTTTCCGCGGCTTTTTCATCCACCACCAACTCCCGAAACTTCTCCATTGCCGCGCGCTCGTTCTCGCCGAGGCGATACACGAATCCATCCAAATATACCTGCACTTCCGCGGGCGTGAGGCCGAGGCGTTTGCCGTGCCACGCGCCGAAGTGCGGATGGCGATCGTCGGCTTCGAGCGCCGCCGCTTCGAGTTGCTGAATGAGGGCGTTCTTTTTTTCTGCATGCACACTGCGATGCAAAGCCCAAATCGCAAACACGAACGGCAAGCCGGTCCACTCGTGCCATTCGTGGCCGAGGTCATATACAAAGCGAAAGTTAGCAAGGCCGGCTTTGGCGCGCAGTAAAGCTTCATCACCGATCACTAGTACGGCCTCGAAATGCTCGGTTTCATGCGCTTGAAACACGGGATGCATGCGCGCGAATTTGGCCTGCACGCCGTATTTGTGCGCGAGCAGCGCTTTGAGCAACTCAATCGAAGTGGAAGTATCTGCTGTAATGCCGATGTGTTTTCCCTCCAATTCGCGCCACGCATGTTTGGAATAAAGAATCACACTGCGCGCATAGCTTTTGACGGCAATACCATAATTGAGCGGTTCATATTGTTGTTCCACTCTCCAAAAATCAAGCAAGGAAAACGGCCCGCCCTCGATCTGATGCGAGTCCGCGAGTTTGCCCATTTGATGCGGCACGAGCGGCAGGACGCGAAAGGGGCGACTTTCGAAGCGATCATAGAAGGGCACGCAATTCAAATACGGGATTTTCCCGATCGTATCTTGATCCTGCACGGCAATGACGTTGTAAACAATGTCGCGCTCCACCGGCACTTTGCCGCTGCTCTTGATGAGCTTGATCACGTGCTCCTTCGCGAGCGCTATAGGACTCGTGGCTTTGGCCGCGTGTGCAATGCGCTCTTCGCCGACGGTGCCGTCCATGTCATCCGCGCCGAAACAGAGCGCGACCGGCGCGACTTGTTCGGAGAGCATAATCCAATACGCTTTGATATGCGGAAAATTGTCCAGCATCAAACGCGAGACCGCGATGGTTTTCAAATCATCGACCGCGGAAGTGTAGCGTGTTTTGATGCCGGTGTCGCCGGGTTGAAACGCCAATGGAATGAAAGAGAGAAAGCCGTGCGAAAGGTCTTGTTGCTCGCGCAGCTTAATCATATGCACGACGCGTTCTTCGAAAGTCTCCACATGGCCATAGAGCAGCGTCGCGTTGGTCGGAATGCCGAGGCGATGCGCGGCCTCGTGAATTTCGAGCCAGCGTTTGCCGCCGATTTTTTGGTTGAAGAGCAAACGGCGCACGCGCTCCGAAAAAACTTCCGCGCCGCCGCCGGGCATGGTCGAAAGCCCTGCGGCTTTGAGTTGCGCCAGCACTTCCGTAATCGGCAGTTTGAATTTCTTTGAGAAGAAATCAATTTCAACCGCGGTCCACGCTTTGATATCGATCTTCGGAAAATTCGCTTTGATCTGCCGCATCATGTCCAAATAGAATTGCCACGGCCATTCCGGGTGCAAACCGCCGACGATGTGCACTTCGTGCAAGTCATGCGTGAGCTTGCCGAGAATATTCTCCATCGTCATCTCATACGCGCGCTCGTCTTTTGCTTTCACCGCGAAGTCGCAAAACTTGCACGAGAGCACGCAGATGTTGGTGGGATTGACTTGCCGGTTGACGACGAAATAAACCGCGTCGCCACTCTTCGCGCGTTGAACGGCATGCGCCATCTTGCCGAGATTGAGCAGGTCTTCGGTTTCGAACATGGCAAGCCCGTCTTGCAAATCCAAACGCTCGCCAGCTTGCACTTTTTCCCAAATCGGTGCGAGGCGTTGGTCGTGAAAACGGATGGTGGGGAAGTGAGACATGAAGGGGAATCCTTTCGGGTTAAGACTATCGATTTCAAAAACCAGTAACAGCGATTGTTGAGCATGGGCACGCTACTCATTCCAACTCATCGCGCTCCGAAGCGGGAATCTCGCCGAGCTGCTTCAATCGCTTGCCATCTTTGTCGAGGCTGACAATGACGATGCCGACGAACTCGCCCTCATACGCATATGCCAACGCATCCGGCGGATATTTTTTCAGTTCTTCGATCAGTTTTTTAACGGTGATCATTTTTTAATCTCTGTTAGTCGTGCAGAAAGTGAAATCTTTCCAGCGCAATCTGTATTAACCTTTTCAGATGCAGGCCACGCGGCTCGAGCAAAATGCTGCTCATTCCAAATTCATAAACCGCTGGAGCATGATAGGTTCCTCTTGGCGTTTCCCACGGATACTCCGGATTCGGGCCATCTCGAGCAAGCGCCGGAGCTAACCGCTCAATCTCATAAGCCAAAGGCAGCAATTGTTTGATATGCGCGCGCAATTGCGTATCCAGCATTCCCAGAGCATTTTGCAGACGTTTATTTCGTGAGAGAGCTTGCAAGTATTTTGTGAATGCGCTGTGTGTTGTGCGAACGGTTTGGATGTCAGTTGGTCCGGCAAGCAAATAGGCTTTTGCGAGCTTTTCAGTAGCCATCTGCAAATAGTGCAAAGCGTGGCATCTTGGAAAAGAAGTGCCTTCAATATGCTTGTACACTTGCCAATCAGATTTTGCTTGAGAGAGAAAGACCTCCGACCACATTATGCCGTCTCCACCTCGTGATTCGATCTGATTGGTAGCGCCAGCTCGTCCCGTTCGAAAACTTCCATGTTGCTCAATGTCCATCCTTCCGGAAGCGGAATCAATCCTTTTTTCACTTTTTCCCATTCTTCCGGAGTAACGTCCGCGAGGCGTATTCCAACGGGATACTCGGGTGTCGGCCCATGATAGAAAACCAAAACTTTATTTTCAGGGAACGTGTCCCGATTCACTTCAAGCAAGTGAATTGCTCTATCCTCGCCGTTTTTGAACCAGATGATACGCTCGATGCCTTCCTCGATTTCAAAGTGCCAATGCGCCAAGCGTCGTACAATCTTTTCGATTGATTGATTCTCCATGATTGATTCTCCTTTAAAAGTTTCACTTCCAATACTCCTCCCACCTCCGCTTCACTTTCTCCCGCACGTCGTCGTTCATCACCAGCGGCGCGGGATAGCCGGGCTTCCAGGTGGCGTCGAGGCCGAGCACGCCGCGATAGATGGGGCTGATGCCGAGCAGCGTTTGTTCGCTGAAGGTCGCGTC
>CAYNDW010000397.1:0-6325 GCA_964395375.1 uncultured Cytophagia bacterium | reverse complement strand
CGAGCGAAACGCGTTCGACGTGCAATTCGTCATCGCTCGCGCAGGAGACCACGACTTCTTTTATCTGCTGCTGAATCTTTTGCATATTCTCCACGAACTCTTCGCGCGTGCCGGACTTTGCATCACTCACCACAGGCGTCACACCGAGGCGTTTCAAATACCACGCATCCACGCGAATGAGATGGCGGCAAATCTCACCGATGCTGCGCGAATCCGGCGCGGGCTTCCAACTCAATTGCTCCGGCGAAATACCCTCCAACACCGCGAACAACGGCTTGCGACTGCTCTCCAACACTTCCAATGTCATCTCAATCTTCGAACGACTCATGCAATCTCCTTGGCTCTTTGGCTCATTATCTTTGTTAGCTCGTTATCTTAGGCGTGTATGGGCGGTTGAATCGGCGCGATCTTTCCTTCCGCCAAAAGCTTTTGATATTGCTTCCACGACATCTCGGGTTTGCCGTTGGTTTGATCAACCATCGTGATGCAGCCCTCCACCGGACACACGATGCTGCACATGTTGCAGCCCACGCACGTGTCTTCTTTCACCTCATAATAGTTCGTGCCGTTGCGCTGTTCCATGCGAATGCTTTGATGGCAACCGTCTTCGCAAGCAATGTAACACAGGCCGCAATGAATGCAGGTTTGTTGATTGATGTTGGCCTTGATCACATAATTGAGATCGAGATCGCCCCAATCCGCAACATGATGGAGCGACTTGCCAATGAAGTCCGTTGTCTTGTTGAAACCTTTCTCGCTCATCCAATTTTCCATGCCTTCGATCATGCCCTCGACAATGCGAAAGCCGTAATGCATCACTGCGGTGCAGACTTGCACGCTCGTCGCGCCGAGCAACATAAACTCTGCGGCATCGCTCCAACTTTGAATGCCGCCAATGCCGCTGATCGGCACGCGTCGCGGCATGTCCGCATCCGCCGCGACGGAATGCACCATATTCAAAGCAATGGGCTTCACCGCCGGGCCGCAATAGCCGCCGTGCGAAGTCATGCCGCGCACCGCGGGGCGCGGCACGAGCGTATCGAGGTCGACGCTCGTAATCGAATTGATCGTGTTGATCATCGACAACGCATCCGCGCCGCCGCGCACAGCCGCGCGCGCAATGTAGCGAATGTCCGTAATGTTCGGCGTGAGTTTGATCATCACCGGCGTGGTCGCGGCTTCTTTCACCCACTCGGTAATTTGACAAGCATAGTCCGGCACTTGCCCGACCGCAGAGCCCATGCCGCGTTCGCTCATACCATGCGGACAACCGAAGTTGAGTTCGAGACCGTCGCAGCCTGTGTCTTCCGTGCGCTTGACGAGATCATGCCACGTTTCG
The DNA here is from genome assembly GCA_964395375.1 of uncultured Cytophagia bacterium. Taxonomy (GTDB): domain Bacteria; phylum Zhuqueibacterota; class Zhuqueibacteria; order Zhuqueibacterales; family Zhuqueibacteraceae; genus JABWAN01. Next base: position 4,986 of record CAYNDW010000397.1, on the reverse strand, counting down.
CGTTTCGATTCGACCATCAACGAAACGATGAGCGCGTGGTTGGGATAACGCTTTTTGATGTCGCGAATCTCGCGTAGGTTGTCTTCGAGAGAGCGGTCCGTAATCAGCTCGATATTGTTTAAGCCCATCACTCTTTGGTTGGCATAATGCACCGCGGAGTAACGGCTGCTCACGTTCACAATCGTCTCGCCGATGGTCTTCCACACGGCGCCGCCCCAACCCGCATCAAACGCGCGCGCGATTTGATAGCCGCTGTTCGTCGGCGGCGCCGAAGCGAGCCAAAACGGATTGGGCGATTTGATGCCGCAGAAGTTTATGGAAAGATCGGGCATGGTGGCACCTCATGATGAAAGAAAAATTTTACTTTCGCATTTTTGTTTTTATTCTTGTCGCAGACTGCTTGCGCTCATTCGGCCAAATCTCTATACCGGTGCGTTTGATCTCCCACGCCAACGGATCTTCATCGACAAAATCCTTTGGGTTGAAGCCGACGGGCGCAATTCCTCTAATGACGTCGTCGCCACGACGTTTGGTCCAGAAATATTCATAAGGATCGCAACGCTTACCAAAATGTGGAGAGATCACACACACATCGATGTCGCTCCATTTATGCGAATGTCCTTTGGCATACGAGCCGAAAAGAAAAACGCGCTCTATCGACAGGCCTTCGTTTTGAAGCGTCTTCACATATGATTGGGCATGAGCACAAACTTCTTTCAGAGAAAGTTTTCTTTTAACCATATTTAGAAAGCCTTGCGATTTTGCTAGCGTTGCTTCGAATTGCTTTCGTTATTCGTGCGACCACTGCATTCGATTCGGTTAGTTCATGCTCCCAAATCGTAAGCACATCCCATCCTTCCCGCCGTAATTTCGCCCGTTGCCTCTTGTCTCGTTTTTTATTTCGCAAAATTTTCGTATCCCAATACTTGCGATTGGATAAAGGCCGACGATAGCATTTGGGACAACCATACCAAAAGCAACCATCGACAAAAACAGCCAGTTTGCTCTTTGGAAAAACAAAGTCTGGTTTGCCTACAATCCTGCCTGGCAAAAGCTGCCATCCATTCAATCCGGCGCGCGCAAGGAGCATCCGCAATCTCCACTCCGTTGTGCGATTGCCTTTCGAGCGAATGCTCGCCATGAGGCGGGAGCGCGCGGTTTTAGTGATCCGATCCAAGCAGAAGCATTACTTTGCGTTTTCGAAGCTGACGATTGGCTTAAGCAAAGCTCTTCCTAAAGCTGGCGGCACTGCATTTCCGATGAGCCGGCATCTGTCCACAAGCCTATTCTCGGTGAAAATTTTAGGCGGCAGATTCTGAATTACTGCGCACTCACGCCAAGACAGCCGTCGATTCGATCGGCCTTGCAAAGCCCATCTATCTTTCTTGAGGAATTTCATTGGCATGCCCATGGGATGCAGTGGCAGGTGATGGGCATCAGCCACAATAGTGAAGCTTACCTCGTCCCATCCGCGTTTTCGATTTCTAGTTAAGTAATGGCCGTGGAATGGATACTCAAAATATTCTTCACTCGGCCACCGCTCCATTGTCCATATTGCTTCGCGTAAAGTAACATAAGGCCTCCGTCCCATCGGGCCATGCGTGGGCTTAGGGAAAACATATTCATAGGATTCTTTTTCATTCTTTACACCGACGATAAAAAGCCGTTTGCGGGATTGTGGAACGCCGTAGTCCGCAGCATTTAGCAATGCCCATTTCACCGTGTAGCCTTGTCGCCGAAATCCGTTTATCTGCTTTTCAAAAAACCACCCATCCTCGGCCGAAGCCATTCCTTTCACATTTTCAACAAACAAATACTTCGGCTGAACTTGCCGAAGAGCCCTCAAAAATTCTTGGTACAAAAAATTATTTTTATTGTCGCGAAGATTGCGTTCCTCCAAATCATGCCAACGTCGACGCGCTCCCAAGCTGAAACCTGTGCATGGGTAGCAGCCGATTAAGATATCCGCCTTTGGAAACTCTTTAATGCTGCGAACATCGCCAGGCGCGAATTCTACATCGGGGAGCAACGTCCGATAAACATTTTCAGCGTCTTGGTCAATGTCATTCGCCCAAATGATTTCAACGCTCGCTTGCTTTGCGCCCCAATCAAAACCTCCGCATCCCGAGAACATCGAAACGGCAGTTAGTTTGCGTGCCATACTTTAGGCAATCTCCTCAGCTTTGAATATTCCGAGCCACAAGCCGTTGCTTGCGAAGCATCTTACGTCACATCCATAATTCTCTTTGATCGAGTGCTCTATTGATCAGCTCAAAAGGCAGGTTTTTCAAGCTATGATAGCTGGTTTCGAGCAATTTTACAAGGCGTAGGCGATCTATCACTATGGTGTCGTCGATCGTGATTTCTCTGTGCCATTCGCCTTTGTCGCGTCGATAACAAAACGGAATAAAAATCATGTTGTTTGGAGGGGCTAAAAATTTTATTGTCTTCCTCCAATGAGCAGGGCTAGACGAAGCCTGTTTCTTGGGCCATTCCTCATCACTGCAAGAACATTGGCCGAATACTATTATGAAACCTCCGACATCATCGCCCATAGGGATCCAGCCGACGACGTCCAAGCCATTATCGCCGTTGTTATTTGCGGCAAAGTCACTTTCATCGCCAATGAAATCTTCTTTCAAGTCAGCAGCTAAACGCTTAATCCTTTCGAGCAGAAGTACGGCGTAGCGCTCCTTCTTCTTTTTCAAGCTGTTTGTACCAAAGAGGTAAACTTCAGCGGTCTGAGGCAAATATCCTTTCAATGCTACTAAACTCGCGATTTCAAAAGCATCTGTGAAGCGATTTCTATGTCGCTTATCAGAAATGTGTTTAAGGTTCGATGACAGCAGAAAGAACAAATATAGCTTATGCTTCTTCGTCAAGTGTGGCCTGCGCAGCAGAATATCGCCGTGGTTCGAAAGTGTAAAAGGATAAAAATCAGCAAACGCCGAGGCGCGATATCCTAAATGTTTGAATAAATCCTCTGCTTGTGCCGCCTTTTTGATGTCAATTGGCAATTTGTTCAAACCGGTCTCCGGCCCAAGCTCATCGCCGTAATCCTCCAGCCCTTTGCGCAAATCGCTTCTCTTCCTGACGTAAGTTTGCAGATCCGACTTAGAAACCGCTAGGTCGCTATTCGTTAAGCATCGTAGCTCAAGATAATCAGCCCACAAATGGATGCCACTGGAATCCGGAAGTTTTTCTAAGGACAAAAAAGAAGAAGGCATAGTGATTTAGAGCCAATACCGTTCACTTAAGACGCATCTATATCGCATTAACTCTTTGTTGCGTTTGGTTTAGCTTCTGGCTTTTGAAATTGGCATATTTCGGCATGTCAATTTCACCAAAGCCAGGAGCGAGATCATGGGTTTCAAGTTACGCGTTCTCCAAACCTCCGCGCAATTTTCTCACGAGGTGAACATTCACGCGATCAACAACGTGGTTTCACCTCAGCTCATTGACAACATTTTGGACCAGACCCGCAAGCGCGAATTGCGTCTGCGGAAGCTAGGTGCCGCGGCAGTAATTTGGTTTTGCATCGCGCTCAATTTGTATGTTGAAGAGCCATATCAAGAGGTTCTCGACAAGCTGGTGAAAGGACTGCGCTACATTTGGCGCGATCCGAATCTCAAGCTCCCCGGCAAGAGCGCGTTATGCGCCGCCCGGCAACGCCTCGGAACTGCACCTGTCGTGGCGCTCTATCGTCAAACCGCCAAACCGTTGGCGGATTTTTCCGTCGCGGGCGCCTATCTGTTTGGGCTGCGCTTGATGGCGATCGATGGCACCATCGAAAATTTGCCCGATACGCCGGCGTTGGAAGCGCATTTTGGTCGCCATCCCGGCGCACGCGGCAACAGCGCTTTTCCGCAAGCTCAAATTGTTTATTTGGCGGAATGCTGTACTCATGTGGTTTGCGATACCGGCATCTGGCCGATTGGCAGCGACGAACGCGCAGGGGCGCGTCGCTTGTTGCGCTCGGTTTCGCCAGGCATGTTGATGTTATTGGATCGCGGCCAAACGTGTTACGACACGCTGGAACTCATCGTAAACCAGCGTGGGGCTCACTTCCTGGCGCGTGTGAGTGCGCATTGGACCCTCAAACCCGTCACGATTCTTCCTGACGGAACTTATCTTGCGTACATTTATCCCGAGGACTATCGGCGCAAGAAAGCCGGCGAACGAATCCTGGTGCGCGTTATCGCCTACACGATCTCCGATCCCAAACGCCAGGGGCATGGCCTCACGCATCGCTTGATTACTTCGTTGTTGGAGCCTGAAACGGCTCCCGCTCACGATCTCGTGTGCGCGTATCATGAGCGTTGGGAAATTGAAATCGCCATTGACGAAATCGATACGCATCAGCGTCACCTGGCGCCCACGTTTCGCAGCCGAACCGTGCCCGGAGTCATTCAGGAGTTTTACGCTTTACTGATTGCGTATAACGCGATCTGTTCGGTGCGGCTGCAAGCGGCGCAATTCGCGGGTGTTGACCCTGATCGCATCAGCTTTGTCGTCACGCTGCGGAAACTCTGTGACGTCGTGGATCAGTTTCAACAAACCGCGCCACAACAGTTGCCACTACTTGTGCGACGGTTGTTTCAAGACATTGTTCGCGCCAAACTGCCGCCACGCCGCAACCGTAGCAATCCGCGCGTGGTCAAAAGAAAAATGTCAAACTTCTTATTGAAACGTGATCAACATCGAAACTGGCCGCAACCCACCACCACTTTTCGAGAAGCCATTGAGCTCGTTAAGTGAACGGTATTGGATTTAGAGCCTATCCGGAAACCCCAGCGGCGCGAAAAGTGATGTAGGCGCACGTGAGGTGGAGGAAGGCTTCATAGTTTGCAGTTTTTTTCTCCCAACGAATCAGGATACGGCGAAAACGATTCATCCAACTATGCGTGCGTTCAACAACCCAACGTCGCGCCCGATAACCTGGAATTTTGGCTTTGGCAGAACTTTCTTCGCCACGCGTTTTGATAT
>CAYNDW010000396.1:0-6325 GCA_964395375.1 uncultured Cytophagia bacterium | reverse complement strand
AGGCCTGCACGTGGCTTTGCCATTGTTTGAGAAACCAACGAATCTGCCAACTCCTGCCGGCAAAGCCGAGCGCGCGGAAGAGATGACGCTTGCGGCCTTTCTTCGCGCGATGCGTGAGAAAATGCGAATGGCTCACGAACACGTCGCGCGGATCGCGCTGCAAATAAATGATACGGCTGTCTTGATGCGGCACTTGCTGCGGAAACTTGTGCGTCTTGATCACCGCGTGCAAACCCGTCGGCGCTTGCCACGCCTGTTTGCCCGCAACCGCGGCACGCACCCAATCACGCACGGGCACAGCGCCGGGATCGTCGAAATCGTGAAAGGGCAGATTCAAACAATACGAGCAGAGAAAGTTGATCCACGTATTGCCGCTGCGCGGATAGCCCACGAGCCAAACGCTCGGTTGTTGTGCGAAGTCGGTGCGGTGCATGAAAAGTTTTATTCGCTGTCGGTAACGAGTAAATTCCAACTCATCTCCCGGCCACTTCTCTTAAAAAGAGAAGGGGAGAAAAGCTTGTTCAAGCGCTAGAAATTTTTACTCTTCATAGAAAAGGCGCTGGTCAAAGCATCGAACTAGCTCTCCCCCTTCTCTTCCAAAGAGAAGGGGGCCGGGGGGATGAGTTCGGATACGAGAACATGTTCGTCAAAATTCTTCAAGGTCACAAAGCTTAGTGCGCCTGAAGGCGCTGCTACGAGCTTTACTTCCTCTGCCGATACAAAGCTTGATCAACCACGCCGATCATCTTTTCGACCTGCAGCCTATGATCCAAGAACGCGTTGATGCGCTCGGCTTGCGCCGCGGCGTTTTGCATCACCTCGGCATATTCCACATACTGCGTGGCAAAGTTCGGTTGTTGCGCGAGCCAGGCGAATGTGCGGTCGAGATGCCGTTGGAACAGCTCGGCTAATTTTTCGTTGCTGATCAAGTTCGTGGGCTGGCTGCGACGCACGAGCATTTGCTTTTGCGAGGCCAGCGTTTCTTCGATCTTCCTCCGCATGAACACCACGCGATAGTGATACTCGCCGGGCAAATGGCGCAGCAGTTCGGAGATCATCTTAACCACCTTGCCTTGCGCTTCGGGCAACCACGCCTTGTCGGTTTCGATTTGCTTCACGCGCTCGAACTCGTAATAGCCTTTGGGATTGTCCTCGTCCGCGGTGCGCAGGTGATCGGCCACCACCGGCATGCCGCCGGCTTCGAGCATCTTCATCATCATCGACGTGCCGGAGCGCGGCAGGCCCGAAACGATCGTTATAAAATTCGCCATCACGTCGTGCTCTTAGTTGAAGCTACTGCCGCGGAACGACGCTTCCGTTTTTTCTCGCCGTCTTTGCCGTAGTAGTAATAGTGATAGTAGTAATAATAGCTGCCGTACATGCTTTCAATTTGCACGCCGTTGAGCAGCGCGCCGAGTATGCGCGTGTTGACGTTCTTCAGCAGCGTGACGGCGCGATGGGTGGCCTCGCGATCGGTTTGCCCGGATTTCACCACGAGAATGACGCCGTCCAAGCGCGAGCCGAGCACCGCGGCGTCGGTCACGGCAATGATCGGCGGGCTGTCGAAGAGCACGATGTCGTACCTCGCTTTTAACTCCTCGAGCGTGCGCGTCATGGCGTTGGAAGCGAGCAGTTCCGAAGGATTCGGCGGCAGCGTGCCGCACGGCATCACGAAGAGATTATCGATCTCGGTCTTTTGCACGGCTTCCTCAATCGTGGCGCGGCCCACGAGCACGTTGGAAAGTCCGACGCGGCGATCGACTTTGAAGATCGAATGCAGCACTGGGCGCCGCAAGTCCGAGTCGATCAACAACACGCGGCTGCCCATTTGCGCCATCGTGATCGCGAGATTCGAGACCGAAGTTGACTTGCCTTCGCCCGGCCCGGGGCTGGTGACGAGCAAAGCCCGGAGTTCTTTATCCAGCTTGGTGTATTGCAAATTCGTGCGGAAGGTGCGATAGGCTTCGGAGATCGGCGACTTGGGCGCGAAGTGCGTAATCAAACGCGCGGCCGTGGCTTTCGCTTCCTCGGAACCCAGCGCGCCGTTTTTGCCGTTCATATGTTCCGGCAAAATTTTCAATCGCTTCAGCGCTTCGTCTTCTTTGATCACGGGAATGGAGCCGAGCACGGTGACGCCGATCTTTTCCACGTCTTCAATCGAGCGCACGGTGTTATCCATGAACTCAAACAGGAACGTGAGACCGAAGCCGAGCCCGAGCCCGAGCAATGCGCCGAGGACGAGATTCAACTTTTTCTTAGGGCGAATGGGGATGCTAGGCGCGCGCGCGGGATCGATGATGCGCACTTGCCCAAGCTGGCCGACTTCGGTGATGCGCGACTCTTGATACTTCTCTTCCATCATCAAATAAATTTTTTCATCCACCGTAGCGGCGCGCTCCAAGCGCGCGAGCAGCAAGCTCTTCTCCGGCAAAGTTTCGAGCTGCCGGCTGTATTCGGCCACGATGCCTTTGAGCGCCTCGAGCTTGGGTTCCAAGGCTTGCAAGCCGGCCTCCAATTCGATCTTGCGCTGCAGCAAGCTCGAACTGAGAGCCATCGGGTCGAGCACGTCAACTTTGGCGAGCTTGATGATCTCGTCGCGCAATTGGGTGTTGAGCGCTTCGATCTGCGTGTCGTATTTATGAATCTGCGGATCGTCCTCGCGATACACGCTTTGATTGATCAAGTTGGTCACGTAGAACGCGCGCTTGCCTTGCAATTCGCCGATTTGCTTTTTTAGGGCCTCGAAATAAGGCGTGGACGAGATGTTTTGCAGATCGATATTGCCCTTGCTCATATTGAGCTGCTTGTTGATGTAAACCAAGCGTTGTTGATTCGAGTTGTAATCCGTCAACGCTTCGTTGTATTGGCTTTCAAATTCCGCGAGCTTTTTGATCAGCTCTTCGGTCTCTTTGGAAAGCGCCACAACTTTTTCGGATTGTTTGAAATGCTTCAATTCGTCTTCGGACTTGCCGAGCTGATTCTTGATCGAGGACAATTGATCTTCGAGAAAATTTTTCACCAAGCGCACCTCTTCCTGGCTGCTGAGGCGGTTCTTCTCGCTGTAGGCCGTGGCGAGCGTATTGGTGATGAACGTCGCTTCCTCCGGCGAGGCGGCGCTCACGCGAATCTCGATCATGTCCGTGTCGCGAATCGGCGTGATGGTGATGCGTTCGCGCAGATCCTCGACCATGTCGTCAAAGGTGATTTCTTCTTTCGCCGTGTCGCTGGCGCCAAAGACACTCAACATCCATTGCCCGGCGTCCGCCAACAAGCTCATATTGTTTTCTTCGCGGTGGCTCGTGATCTCCATTTGATCCGCGAACTCCGAAGCTTGCAGGCGCGTGATCACGGTTTCAGCCAGGCTCCGGCTGTTGAGAATCTCCACCTGGTTGTTGATCATGGTTTCTTTTTTCATGAAACCGCCGATGTCGAACAACTCGTGCTCCATGCCTTTTTCTTCAATCATGAGCTTGGCGGAAGCTTCAAATTCGGCCCTTGTGGTCCAGGTGATATAAACCGTAATCGCCATCACGGCGAAGAACGAAATGAAAATAACCCAACGACCGCGATAAAAGATGCGCAGGTAGTCGTTGAACGAGACTTGCCGCTCGTGTAACTCTTCCATGGTTGCAATTTCCGTTACTGATTATTCAAATGTGAAAGACCAAGGGAGCGCCGGCCCGGCTGTGCTCCCGGAAGATATTCTCGTTGCGGGTTGGTTTGTGAGTGTAACGCGACATTTATGTCGCGAGGAAACAATATTCGCGACATGAATGTCGCGGTGCAATTTCACCCGCAAAGAGTATATTCGCCATTGCCGCACCGCGGTGCGCTTAGGGCGTGTGAAAGCCTTGCGCTTTGCGCGCAAGTTTTTCCCGCGCGCGTTTAGTTGCGATTGTTCGCGATCGTGACCCAGAAATAAATCTGCCCGAAAACGGCGATCTTGGAGGCGAAATCGAGAACTTTGTTGACGGTGTTGAAAGCGGAGCCTTCCACTACGATCGTATCGCCGGGCTGCAAAGCCGGAATCAAATTCCGATCTCCGGTTTTGAGATACTCCTTGACGTCAACCTGCAACACGCGGGCTGGTTCTGCCTTGTTTTTTTCGGCAAGGTTGGTGCCAAGCGCGGCATGGCTTTGATTCACACCGCGGGAGGCGCCGGGATTGGCGCTCGTCGAGTTCAATGCCACGTCATTAATGCGCACGATTTTGATGGCCTTGACTTTGGCTTGTTCGACGGGGCCGCCGGCAAATGAGATCAGCGAAATGAGATCGGTATCGGTCGGCACCATGTATTGGCCCGGCTTGCGGACGAAGCCCCAAATGTTAACGCGCATGAGCAATTCGTCTTCGTCGCCGAGAAAATATTGTGCGCCGCGATACGGCGTCGCGCTTTTGGTTTTGGTTTCATCAACCTCCGCCTCTTGCGCAAAACTCGCGGTGGAAAGAAATGAGGACACGACTGCGGAAAGGAGCAGCAGCGCTGCTCGCAGGATGGTACGAGACATTTTACACCCATAGAGTTGGTGGTTCGTGGTGCTTCTCCCGTCCTTGAGAAAAGCAGGTCAAACGTGAGTCACGATTCCGTGTAACTCTTATTCGACGATGGCGCACCTCCCCGCGCGCGCTTCTTCCAAAAGTCTTTTTGAAGCAGCGAACGGACAGGAATGCCATTGCACACGAGATTCGGCATTTTATATATGAGCATCGCGGGGAGAGTGCGGAAAGGGCGCGGGGGATTTTTTTATGGCGTCCGGTTGAAAATTCTAGTGCTCGCGTAGATATTCTCGTGCGCGGTGAAATCTCAGCTTAAAGAATTTTCCATACATGACCTTCTCTGTTGACTCTGTTTGCTCCGTGTTCATCTTTTTGGTTTCGGCTTGTCCGGGTTGCGGCCTTCCGCAGGAATCCTTTTACCTAATAGAGATGACGGCCGGCGTTAAAAAGGATTCCTGCGGAATGACAGCTAGGAAAAAGTTGTTTAAGCCGCGCTCTAAAATTTTCATTGCGGCACACGAAAAAATTGTGAACCTTTTCCCGCGTTTGATTGCGCATATGGTTTCTCATTTTATTACGAGGTGGAGCGATGAAGAATGCTCGCAATCAAGTGGTTCGCGCCCAAGAGTGGCGCAGTGGTTTGCTTCTCGTTACCGCCGGTCTCTTGCTCTTCGAAACTTTGACCGGACTCTCCCTGTACCTCCTGCCGTTCAGCGTTCCCAACCAAATCATGGTGCTCTTGCATACCGTGTTCGGACTCGCGTTCGTCGCGCCGTTCGCATGGTATCAAATCCGGCACTGGCTGCTCTATCGTGATGTGAAGATGCACCACGTCAAGCTCACGGGCTATCTCGCGATGGTCACGGTTGTGATTGCGGGCGTTTCGGGATTGGTGCTCACGTATCAAGCGCTCTTTCAAATCAAAATCAGCAAGGCTTGGGACGTGGCGCACGTCATCTCGACTTTCGCGTTGATCGCCGCAACGCTGCCGCACCTCATCGCGATTGTGATTCGCGATCTGAAAGCGCGTGAGGCGGAATCATTGCAGCCGGTCGTTGCCGCGGAAAAAAAATTTACGCTCAACACCGTGCTCGTCACCGTTGGCCTCTTGGCGCTCGTCGCTTTGTGCATGTATGCCTATGAGCCGCCCAAGCTGGCCAATGAATTTCCGCAAGACTACAGCTTTCTCTACGGCCCGGATCGCCCCTTCGCGCCGAGCCTCGCGCGCACAAGCACTGGCGGCGCATTCGATGATCGTTCGATGGCCGGCTCGCAAAGCTGCGGCGGCTCGCTGTGTCACGAGCAGATCGTCAAAGAATGGGAAGTGAGCGCGCATCGTTACGCGGCCATGGACCCCGCGTTTCAAGCCGTGCAAAAAGTCATGGGCCATCAAAACGGCCCGGAATCCACGCGCTATTGCGGCGGCTGTCACGATCCCATCTCGCTCTTCTCCGGCACGAAAAATATTTTCCGCGACGACTTGACGACGCTCATCGGCTATCAAGAAGGCGTCTCGTGCATCGCCTGCCACGCCATCAAAGAAACCGATGTGAAGGGCAACGCGAATTACGTCATCACGCAGCCGCGGCGCTACATGTTCGAATTGCAGGAGGGCAAAGCCGCGCGCTTCGCGAGCGACTTCCTCATTCGCGCGTATCCTGAGTATCACATCGCAACGTTGCAGCATCGCCTCTTCAAAAGCCCGGAGTTCTGCGCCGCGTGTCACAAGCAATTCATCGATGCCGAGATCAACAAAGTGGGCTGGGTGCAATTGCAGAATCAATACGACAATTGGCGCAAGAGCCGCTGGAATCATCCCGGCGATCC
>CAYNDW010000395.1:0-6329 GCA_964395375.1 uncultured Cytophagia bacterium | reverse complement strand
TCGCCGCCGCCGATGCGGCTGAAAAAATCGCGGCGCTCGACAGCGCGGCTTTCGTCAGTTTCGTTCCGCCGCCGGCCAGGTCGCGCGACACGACGACCGACGCGCAGTCCAACATCACCGACGTTCGCGACGCGCCTCCGTCTCTCACGGGCGCCGGAGTGCGCGCGATGGTGCGCGAAGTTGAAGAGGAAATGGAGCGAGCCGCGCAAGCCGTGATTGCCGCGCCCTGGCCCGAGGCCAAACTCGCGGGCCATCCCGTGGTGAGCGATGGCCCGTGGCTCGCGCATGAAGAGATCGCGTTGCCGCGCGCTTTTTCTTTATCAAAAAAAGAAACGCGGCCGCCCAGCGAGCCGAGTGGCGTGTCGTTCGATCCCAATGGCAAAACGTTTTGGCAAGCCATCGTCGAAGCGCTCGTGGAAGAGTTGCGTCGCGATCCGAACACGTTCATGCTCGGCGAAGATATCGGCGGGCAATACGGCAATGCGTTCGTGATTCTCAAATCCATGTTGGAAGAGTTTGGCGAGCGCATGATCAACACGCCGCTCGCCGAGGCCGCCATCATCGGTTGCGCGACCGGCGCGGCGCTCGTGGGCAAGCGACCAATTGCCGAGATTCAATTCAACGACTTCATCGCGAGCGGCTTCAATCAACTCGTGAACAATGCGGCGAAGATTTTTTATCGTTGGGGCCATCGCGTGCCGCTGACGATTCGCATGCCGTGGGGTGGCTTGCGCAACGCCGGGCCGTATCATTCGCAGAACACGGAGCCGTGGTTTTATCGCACGCCGGGCTTGAAGATCGTTTGCCCCTCCACGCCGAGAGAGGCGAAGGGTTTGCTCAAAGCCGCGATTCGGGACGACAATCCCGTGTTGTTCTATGAGCACATTGCGTTGTATCGCCTCGCGGCGATCAAACAAATTTTGCCGAGCGCGGAGGAAGATTTTCTCGTTCCCATTGGCAGCGCGCACCTGAAACGCGAGGGCAGCGATCTCACGATGATCACGTACGGCGCGTATGTGCATCGCTGTCTCTCCGTCGCGCAAAAGTTGGAAGATGAGCACGGCCTCTCTTGCCAAGTGCTCGATCTGCGCTCGCTTCTGCCTTTGGACAAAGCCGCGATACTCGACTGCGTGCGCCAAACCAATCGTGCGCTCATCGTGCATGAAGACTCCAAGACCGGCGGCATTGGGCAGTCTATCGCTGCGATCATTGCCGAAGAAGCATTCGAATCTCTCGACGCGCCCGTTTGTGTGCTCGGCGCGCTCGATGCGCCCGTGCCGTATAGCCCGACGTTGGAAGAAGTGTTCTTGGTGAGCGAGAGGCGGATTGAGGAGGCGGCGAGGCGGGTGGTAGAGTATTGATTGCGGCTTGTGTTTTTCGTGAAAGATGCTAAGTTGATTCCGGCCTAATACGACAAGGAGAAGAACAATGCCAACGATTCGCCCCGTTTCAGACTTGCAAGCCAAGACCGAGGAACTCTTGCACATTTGCGCGCACGAAGAGCAACCGATCTTCTTGACGAAGAGCGGCTATGGCAAATTCGTGATGATGAGCCAAGATTATTTTGAGAGAATGCAGGCGATGACGCGGCTTTATTCCAAACTCGACGAAGCGCAAAAACTTGCGGATGTTGGCGACAAGGGCATTTCACACAAAGAAATGGCGCGACGCATGAGGGCGCGGCCGCGGAAACAAGCGCAATGAAGAAACAGCGCTACAAAATCCGGCTCCTCCGCACGGCGCAGAACGATCTACTAAACCTCACCGATTAAATTGCCGAAGACAATCCGCGCGCAGCAGCGAAGATGATTGACCGCTTAGAGAAAGCCCTCGACCGGTTAGAATATTTTCTCTTCGCCGGCAAAATACCCGACGATGACGAACTGCGCCGTCGAAACTACCGCTTGTTGATCGTGGGGAAGTACCTCGTGTTTTATACTCTCAAAGACAGAATGATTGAAATACATCGCATCATTCACGGAGCGCGCGACTACAAACATCTTCTCCTCGGATAATTTCGATCTCGCTCGCTCCTGCTGTTCGACAAAGCCACGACGCTCTCGCTGCGTGCGCCAAACCAATCGCGTATTCATTGTGCGTGAAGATTCGAAAACCGGCGGCATTGGGCAATCCATCGCATCGATCATTGCAGAAGAAGCGTTCGAATATATCGATGCCCCTGTGTGTGTGCTCGGCGCGTTGGATGCGCCCGTGCCCTATAGCCCGACGTTGGAGGAAGTGTTCTTGGTGAGCGAGGAGAAGATTGAAGAAGCGGCGAGGAGGTTGAGTGAGTACTAGATGATGCTTGCCTTTTTACTGAAATGTGCTAGGTTGTTGTCCGCTTGTTCTAATATGGAGAACTTTTATGGCTGATAATTTTCTCTCAGCAGCAGCTCGTCACTACGTAGATTCCGGTCTTTTGCTCGCAAGTAGGCGAATAGACAACGCCGGTTACCTTGCCGGCTATACGGTGGAATGCAGCTTGAAGGCGATCATCCTTCATGGCAGCGGGCGCAATCCCAAAACCTATGGTCATGAATTGTCAACTTTGGGCGGTCTTGCACTTGATCTAGCTCTGCTACTCTCACCGTCATGGCGGCGTTATCGGCCTAAATCCATCACTGAAATTCTTGCAGTGTTTGGAGATTGGAATCCGGAATGGAGATATTCAACGACCGGCGAATTGCTTGAGGAAAAAGCTAATGACCTCGTTATGACCGCTGAGAAAGCATTCAAAGAAATTTTGATTCCGCTCGTGCTTGATGGATGGGAGGAGATTCCGCAATGAAACATTTCACTGATGCGCGCTCAGACACGATAGATGCACTTCGTGCAGACGCGAGTTTGCGTGCGCGAATAAACCGTGCCTGCTTGATCTGGGACCTCAAAGGGAAACTGCGGTTCTTGTATGAGGCGAAAGAAGGCGAGGATTTAGAAGATCTAAAAGAAAAAGCTTCTGCTCTTCTCAAAAAAGCTGCTGGGTCGTTCTGGAGTGCGCAAATATGGGTCTGGTCCAAAGACAGCACGCCTGCGGAAAGAGCCGTGTACACTGCCGCCTGGGAGGAAGCGAAGCCGTTCGACACCAATATCCCCGAGCTTCGGATATTGGATCGGCATTTTTCAAAGAGTGTTTGGTTCAAAGCTCCACTTTCTCCACCGTGGCCTCTCAATGAAAACACGCCACCAATATTGTCTTTTTTTTCTTTCAAAGGCGGAGTGGGCCGCACAACTGCGCTAGTTTCATTGGCTGTGCAACTAGCGCGCAGCGGTAAAAAAGTCGCGGCCATGGATCTCGACCTTGAAGCACCCGGCCTGTCTTCCATACTCAGCGGAGCGGATGGGCGAAGCGCTGATTATGGTGTGGTTGATTTTCTTCTTGAAAAAGGCTTGCTTGAATCACGCGATATGGACCTCGCCGATTACTATTATCTCGTTGATGATCGTGCGATTATAGGCAACGGCCCGCCAATCCTCGTTGTCCCCGCAGGCCGCCTCGACGAAAACTATTTGGAGAAGCTGGCCCGCCTGGATTATGATGCGCTTTATCAGCAGGTTGATCGCGATACAAAACCTGTGTCACCTTTCCGCGAGTTGCTCACTGAAATTAAAAAACAGAGAGACATTGATTATTTGCTCCTCGACGCACGCGCGGGACTGCATGACTTGGGAGGGTTAGCGCTATCCGGGATTGCGCATCTTGATGTCATTTTAGGCTTGGATAGCGAGCAAAGTTGGCGCGGCGTGGAAGTCGTTACGCGGTTTCTCGGGCAAGATCGCGTCAGGCAAAATCAAAAGCAATTGTCAAGCGCCATAATCTTTGCTTTGGCGCCCGAGCCAGGGGAAAAGCGAGAAGAAGCCTTTCAGCGATATTTAGCGCGCTCCTATCAACTTTTCTCCGATCATTATTATGATGAGCCGGAAGCAGACCCGGATGAAGCCATGCCTCTACCGGCAATGGACGATTTGACGCAGCCGCATTATCCCATGGTGTTGGGGTTCGATCCGATCGTGCAACGCTATCAACGCGTCGCGGATATTGCTGATCGCCTCGCTTCCGGCGATTTCCAAACTTTCGCGGCTCTTCTTCTTGAACGCGTTGGGAGAACCATCTCATGAGCAAAAAAAGCCAAATTGAACAGCAAGAACGTTTGCTTGCCAAATTCAAAGATATTTGTCGTCAAGGGCAAGCCGAGAATGAGCCGGAGGAGGAAGACCGGTTTCTGAAACATTTCCTTCCCATTCAGGCGCATTTTCGCGTGCTCGATCCCGATGTTCGCATCATCATTGGCGACAAAGGCGCCGGAAAGACCCATCTTTTCCGTGCGTTAGACTTTGAGCGCGGCAGAGAAGCACTCGTCAAGCTCGCTGAAGGAAGGGGTTTGCCGATCCCTCCCTTGGACAAAACCACCTGGTTGGTGGGTTATCAAACCTACGGCATGGATTTCCCACCAAGCGGAGTGATCGCCAATTTTGCGCGCGGGAAAGAATCGTCTGTATTGCAGAATTTTTGGCTCGCACTTTTGTTGCGTATCCTTTTGCGCGCGGGGAAAATTCAGGAGACAGCGCTGTCTTCGGCGTTACGTGAAGCGGTCACTTCCCAAGCCTGGGACCTGCACAACCTTAATCAGCAAA
The DNA here is from genome assembly GCA_964395375.1 of uncultured Cytophagia bacterium. Classification (GTDB taxonomy): domain Bacteria; phylum Zhuqueibacterota; class Zhuqueibacteria; order Zhuqueibacterales; family Zhuqueibacteraceae; genus JABWAN01. The sequence continues at coordinate 1,697 of CAYNDW010000395.1, read as the reverse complement.
CTACGGCGAGCTTAGGCGATCTATTTGCCGTACTGGATGCCCTTGACGCTTCATTGCAAACAGAAGATAAGTTTATTTTTGTTTCCTACGACGAGCTTGACCGCCTTAGCCCAGGCGACTGGGAAACGCTGAAAACCATCCTGCGCGGCTTAATTCAATTTTGGGCCGCTTACGGTAGACGTTGGCGGCGTATCAGGCCCAAGCTGTTTTTGCGGCGAGATCTCTATCAACGCGCCGCTTTATTCGGGCCGGATATTGCCAAAATCGCCTCAAATCGAGCTGAACTTTTGTGGCAAATTCATGAGTTCTATGGCGTGCTCTTCAAACGTCTGTTCAATGATGATGACTTTTATATTTATCTCGAACAATCCAAAATAGCTTTTCAGGACAACTCTTTTCTCGGCAAAATGCCCGAGGCGAAACGAGAAGAGGATTATCGCTCGCCGGTAAATCGCTTGTTCGGAGAATATATGGGTAAAGAACCGACAAAGGGGCTCACGCTGCGTTGGATTCCCAATCATTTGAAGGATGGACATGGCCGGATTTATCCTCGCCCCTTGCTTCGGCTCATGGAAGATGCCGCCGAAATTGAATTGCGCGACAGAAAAGCCAAAAGCCGGTCGCAACTGATCCATCACACCGCTCTCAGAGGCGCTCTGGATCGGGTGTCGGAATTTAGAGTGCAAGAATTAGAGCAGGAAGAATTTCCATGGATCAAGACCATTCGCAAGAGCTTCGAAGGCAAAAATCTTCCCGTGCCCGGCGAGCGCAAGGCATTCCTAAAAGCGCTCGATATCAATTGGGCGGCATTACAAGATCGCCCTCCCGATACGGAGCCAGGCGCACTATTGGACTACCTAGTGGAATTGGGGATCTCCACCAATCGTCCGAATCGCCGGGTCGACGTCGGCGATCTTTATCTGCGCGGATTTCATCTCAAGCGAAAAGGTGGTGTAGCTCGTCCACAAAAGATTGGAGAGCGATGACCACTCTTCTGCTCATCGTGCATGAAGATTCAAAGACCGGCGGCATTAGGCAATCTATTGCATCGATCATCGCCGAAGAAGCGTTCGAATATCTCGATGCGCCCGTGGCCGTATAGTCCAACGTTGGAAGAGGGGCTTCTGGTGAGTGAAAGGCAGATTGCAAGTGGCGGCGAGGAGGGTGTGCGCGTATTGAAGTGACTTCTACAGTGTTCAGTCACGGCTTGGCCGTGGCTTGCGTTTTATTGCAAATGAATCGTGCTCGTTGTGCGTTGATCTGTAACTCCCCTTAAGTTGTCATTCTGCCCCAAAAACGTGGACTCGCACTGGGAAGAGAATCAAGCGCGAGGGAAGTTTCCTCCAGGATGACAAGTATTACAAATTGCTCCTGAAGATAGAACAATGCCACGGCCTAGCCGTGGCAAAATCTCAAGCTACTTCCACGCCTCCACTCTTTCTTCCTCCTTCATCCAAAACGGCGCCCACGCGAGCGCGAAGAGGCGCACGGAGATGTTCGTCTTCTTCGGACGAATCGCAATCGTTTCGAGCGTTTCGTTCATGGCCTCGCTCTTTGCAGCATAAGCTTCAGTCTCGGCTTTGAACTCGGCTTCGAGATCGGCGAGCTGCTGCTGCAACGCTTCGAGATTGTCTTCGGCCAAATCCGCTTCTTTGCCTTCGCGCATCGCGCGGCTCGCGCTGCGCACCGCGGTCGAG
>CAYNDW010000394.1:0-6329 GCA_964395375.1 uncultured Cytophagia bacterium | reverse complement strand
AACTGAAGTGTAGCTTTTGAAAGGTAGCGCAAGGGCGCACATGATTTCTATAGTGCTCTTTGGCCTCAAGAACACCCCCCTCCCCCCTCAAGGGGGGAATACGTTGTGCAAAGTTCTTTAGCTTGACATGTATGGGCTTTAGTCGGCTTCCATTTCCTAGCCCGATGCTTCAGCATCAGGCGAATGATTTTTTCAAACGACCGATGACTGCGACTTCGATCAAAACCATAACTGAAACGCCGCCACCGTTGCAAGAGCGCGGCAAGCCGCGCCTCGTCATTCTCACTTTGCCGCCGCCCGCGGGCATTGCGTATTACGGCGCGCTGCTGGCGAATGCGATGAGCCGCTATGCGCACGTGCGCGCGATCATTTGCGAGGAGATGAAGAGCTTTCCTTTTGCGGCGAGCGTGGATGTGGCAATTATTCGCAAAGAAAAAATTTTCGGCCTGCCGCATCCACGAAGTTATCGCCGCGTGCTCGAATTGATCGAAGAGTTCCAGCCGGAAATCGTGCATGACACCGCAGGCAATGCGTTCAAATGGTCATGCGGTTTATGGCCGCTGCTCGCGCGGCGTTGGCCGCTGGTTGTCACGGAGCATGACCCGCAGCCGCACGTAGGCATGAACGATCTCTTCGCGCAAATGACGCGGCGCGTGGCGTGGCAAAGCGCACGGCATTTAATTGTGCATGGCCCGCATTGCCGGCAGGCCTTGCTCGCCGCCGGAGTTGCGGCGAATAAAATTTCGATCAATCGCCACGGCAGTTTTGCGACGTATGATCAAAACCGCCACGCCGAGATAGCGGAGGAAGAGCAGACCGTGCTCTTCTTTGGCGAGCTGCGGCCCAACAAGGGCGTGCATCGTCTCGCGGCGCTTGCGCGCATCGTGCAGGAAGCGCTGCCGCACGCCAAGTTCATCGTTGCCGGCAAATGCACCAAGCTCCCGCGCAAAGCGGATATGGAAAAAGTGCGACGCACGATGGCCGCGCTCAAAGCCGCGCCGGGCTTCGAAGTGCATGATCGCTTCATTCCCGACGACGAAGTGGAATATCTTTTTCGCCGCAGCGCGCTGGTGATTCTGCCCTATGCCGAAGCGAGCCAAAGCGGCGTGATCCCCGTGGCGTATGCGTTTCGCAAGCCGGTGATCGCGTATCGCGTCGGCGACTTGAGCGAGAGCATTATGCCCAATGAAACCGGTTTGCTCATCGCGCCGGAAGATGAAAACGCTTTCGGTCGGGCGATCGTGCGGCTGCTGCGCCATACGAATGAACGCCGTAGCATGGGACGAACGGCATACGATTGGTCGCAACGCGAACTGGCGTGGGATAGTATCGCGCGACGGACGGTGGAAGAATACGGCAAGATGCTGGTTGCTTGATGCTGGTTGCTGGTTGCTGATTACTGGTTACTGGTTGCGTATTGCTTACTACTCGCAGCACAAAAATAGGTTACACTCCCGAGCTTTAGTTTTGTCATTCAGAAGGAATCTTTTTAAGCACTCGGCATTATTTCCAGCGAGTAAAAGGATTCCTTCTGAATGACAGGTGAGGAGGAACGTGTAACTTATATTTCGCTCGGAGGAATAATGCCTGACGCTTGTTACTCTGAACCCAGCAACCAGAACCCTAACTTTCGCTTATGGATAAAAAACTCGAAAACTTTCTTTTCTTCACGTTCTTCATGACGTTGATGGCGCCGCTTTCGATGGAAGTGCTGCCCGCATTCAGGATTTACTTGTTCGACTTTCCGCTGTTCGGATTGTATGTGTGCCTCTTCATGCGAACCTGCATGGGGCGCGCGCGATTGAGTTGGGGAGCGTTTGATTTCATGTTCCTGCTGTTTTATGTGTGGAATTTCTATTGTTCGTATAACGGCGAGAACTTCAGCAATAGCATTCCGTGGCTCTGGCTCTGGCTGCGCGGCTATTTGATCATCTTCTACATGCGGCATACCGTCGGCAGCTTTATTTCCGAAAAACTGCTCTTCACCGCGATTGGCGTGTGTATGGCGATCGAGCCGGCGCTCGCCATCATTCAAACGGTGACGCAGTCTAGCGTCGGCGTGGTGCAGCAATACTTCGGCGTGCTCAAGGCGCGCGAGTCGGGCTGGCTCTATGAAGGCGAACGCGTGACGCGCGCGCAAGGCACGTTCATGCACACGAATTTTTTCGGCAACTGGCTGGTGATGCTCATGCCGTTTTTGCAAGCGCGCATCACCAACAACGATCAAACCTTTCGCCGGGGCTATGCGTTCTGGTGGTTCATTTGTTTGGTCGCCCTCATCTTGACGCTCTCGCGCGCGAACTGGATGGCGTTCCTGCTGGGCTTTCTCGCCGTGTTATTCGCGGAGCGGCGCTATCGCAAGCTGTGGTCAAGCAAGCGCCGTTGGGCGGCATACATTGTCGCGCCGTTCTTGATTATCGGCATGGCGTACGCGCTTTTTCCCGAGGAGATCGGTTTCGTCGTCGAGTTGGTTTATGCGCGCGCCGAGCGCACGTTTGACGATAAAAGCTCGAACATCCGCACCGACTTGCTCACCGGCGCGTGGCAAGTGTTGGGAGAAAATTATGTGACCGGCGTGGGTTTGGGCAATTCCAAAATCATGATCATGGAAAGCAACCCCTACATTCCGAGTTGGTTTCGCGCCACGGTGCATAACATCTATCTCATCGTTGCCACGGAAACCGGTGTGCTCGGTTGCGCGCTTTTCATTGTGCTCACGCTCTGGCCGCTCTTTAAAATGGTGAAGGCCATGCGCTATTATAGCGCGGGCCTGGCGCGCGAGACCTTTGACAACGCCATCGGTTTCATCGGCGGGTTCGTGGGTTTGGGCTTCGCGATGTTGTGGTACGTCGGCATGTTCAATGAAGCCGAGTTTCCGCTGATTATGTTGCTCGTGGGAGCCGCGCTCGGGTTGAGCGCAAGCATGCAACGCCGCGCCGCGCAGAGAAAAAAAGAAAATCAAGTTGCGGCCAACGCGATACCGCAAGCGATCCCCGCATGAAAAGCGCAAACTTAACTATTGCTCGGCCGGTCTTTCTTATCGGCAGCGGCCGCTCCGGCACCACGATTCTGTATCACGTGCTCTGCGGTCATCCGCGGCTCGCGTGGTTTTCGAATTATAACGAAAGGTGGCCGCAACTTCCGGGCGTGGCTTCGTGTTCGTGGCTCTATACTTTGCCGCAATTGCAGCGTTGGCGCGGCAAGGGTTTGCCCGTGCCCGCGGAAGCATATGCGGTGTGGGATCTCGCGCGGCCGGTGTTGGATAGTCCCTGTGATCCGCGGCTCGATGAAACGCACGCCACGCCCGAAGAGATTGCGCGCACGCGTCACCTCGTGGCCGCCAACTTGAAGCACCACGGCAAAACGCGCTTCGTGAATAAGAACACGCGCAACACCCGCCGCGTGCGTTATCTGCATCGCATCTTCGCGGACGCGATTTTCATTCACGTGCTGCGCGATCCGCGCGCGGCCATCGCCTCTTTGTTAAACGTGGATTGGTGGCCGACCATGAAAGTGTGGTGCCACAATCAAATCACCGCGCAAGCATGGGCCGCGCAAGGCCGCGATCCGGCGCTGCTTGCGGCGCATTTGTGGGCGACAGAAGTGCGCTGCGTGTTGGAAGACAAACAAGCGCTCGCGCCGGACCAATACTTGGAAGTGCGTTATGAAGCTTTTATCAACCAGCCCCAACGCACGCTGCGGCAAGTGCTCGAGTTTTGCGATTTGCGCTGGACGAGCGGCTTCGAGCGCTTCGTCGAAAGCTTCGCGCTCAAGAGCATGAATGACAAATTCAAAAAGCAGTTCACGCCCGCGCAGCTCGCGCAGCTCGCGCAGCTCGTCGCCCCGCTCGCGCGGCAGTTGGGATATGAGTTGGAAGAAAAGTCGCCGGCGGCATTGGTAAACGAAAGCAGCATCGCCGCAGCAATGTCATCCTGAAAGGATTTTTTCTACCTGAATTTTGCACTCGTGCAAATGCCAACCTCCGCCTGATGCTGTAAGCATCAGGCTAAAAGGTGGAAACCCCGCAAGCGGGGTTAATACCAATCAGGTGACAGCCCCGCTTGCGGGGCTTGCATCTCCTAGTCTGATGCTTCAGCATCAGGCGGAAGGCGGCGCGAGCATGGTGCAAAATTCAGGTTCTAGTATTACAGCGTGAAGTTCTAGAATTGCTCCCATGCGCAGACCTGTCATTCTGTAAGAACCTTCCCTCGTACCGGGAACCTCTCTTAACAACAGCAGGCGGTCCGGGCACGAGGGAAGGTTCTTACAGAATGACAAAAAGCGGTGACATGCAAAAACTAAACAGTGTGCAACTAACGTTCAGGACGAACGAGTGCCTCGCATTTTATTTTATACCTCCAGTTTCTCTTTGCAAAGCGGCGCGACCTATTGCATGATGCACACGGCGCAGGAACTCGCGCGGCAGAAGCGCAAAGAAGTTTTGCTCGCGCTGCCCGAAAGCGATGCTCCGGCATTGGCAAAGTTTGCCACGGCGCAAAAAGACTTTGCCGCGATTTACACCAATCGCCATACCTACAAGCTGTCGAAACGCGCGCAGCCGTTCAAATACCTCCTCGACGCGCTCTTGGGCGTTGCGCAACTCTATCAATGGCTGAAAAAAAATCCGGCGGCGATTGTGCATGTGAATGACTTGCTCGATTTCCACGCGGCGATTGCGGGCCGGCTGGCGGGTTGCAAAGTGATTTGGCATTTGCGCACCGTGCGGCCCAAGTGGATGGTCGCGCCGTTTCTCTTGCTCCTGCGCACGCTTTCGACGCGCGTGCTCGCGGTGTCGCAAGCCACTGCGGATAAGATGCTCGGCAAATCGTTTCGCAAAGTCACGGTGGTTTATGACAGCCCGCCGGACGCGAACGTGTTCGATCCGCAAAAATATTCCGCGGAGATAAGAGCGAGCACGCGCGCTTCGCTCGACATTGCAGAGACGGAGTATGTCGTTGCGATGATCGGCAAACTCGTGCGCTTGAAAGGCCATGAATACTTCATTCGCGCGGGCAAACAAGTCATTGCTCAAATGCCGAACACGAAGCTCGTTATCGTTGGCGGCGCCGTGGCCGGGCATGAAGACTATGAGCGCGACTTGCAACGTCTCTCGCGCGAGCTAGGTATTGCGTCTCATTTGATCTTCACCGGCTTTCGCAACGACGTGCCGGCGCTCATTGCCGCCTCGGACGTGATGTTACAGGTTTCGATCTTCGAAGATCCGTTTCCCGGCGTGGTGTTGCAAGGCATGGCCATGGCGAAACCCGTGCTCGCGAGCCGTCTCGGCGGCATTCCCGAACAAATCGAAGACGCCGTCACCGGCTATCTCGTCGATCCGCATGACAGCATCGGCATTGCGCAGCGAATAATTTCTCTGCTCCAAGACGCGTCGCAACGCGAGCGTATCGGCCAAGCCGCGCGCAAAGCCGTGTATGAAAAATTCAAAGATGATGCGACGGTGATTGATGCGATTTATGATGAAGTGTTGAAAATGGAGTGATGGAGTGTTGGAGTCGTGGAGTAATGAGTCACAGCACTCCAACACTCCATTACTCCATCACTCCAATAAAATAAAACAAGACATGACGCCTCAACTCAAACGCAAAGTTTTACTCATCGGTCTCGACGGCGCGACGTGGCGCATCATCAATCCCATGTTTCGCGCGGGCAAATTGCCGAACTTGCAACGCCTCGTCAACGAAGGCAGCTCCGGCGTGCTCCAATCGCTAGAGCCCATGGTCTCGCCGACAATTTGGACCAGCATTGCTTCCGGAAAAACGCCGGAGCAACACGGTGTGTGGGATTTCGTGGTGGCCGCGAAAAACGTGCGCTGCAAACGCATTTGGGATATGGCAACGGAACGCGGCATTAAAACCGGCTTGTGCGGCTACATGGTCACGTGGCCGCCGCCGCAAATAAATGGCTTCGTCATTCCCGGCTCGTTTTCGCGCGGCGTGGAAACACATCCCGCCGCGCTGCAGCCCATTCGCGAATTGGATATGATGCAGCGCGCCGAGCATCGCAAAACGCCCGCGGAATTGCTCGCGCTGGCGTGGCAATGTTATCGTCTCGGCGTGCGCCCGCGTTCGTTCTGTGAAGCCGCGCCCGTGCTCGGACAGCTTAAAATGAACCGCGAGTTTCTTGCGAAATTTTTTATGACGCGGCGACTCGGCGCGCAATTTTACGCCGACGTGTTCGTGCGGCAGGCGCGCGCCTTTCAAACCGAGTTGTCGATGTACATTACCATGTTGATCGACGCGACCTCGCACAACTACTGGAAGTTCATGGAGCCGGAGCGCTTCGCCGAAGTGAATGCGCGCGAGGCCGCA
>CAYNDW010000393.1:0-6332 GCA_964395375.1 uncultured Cytophagia bacterium | reverse complement strand
CTGGCAGGAGCATGAAACGCGCGAATCGAATTTGCGACCGGCGTTGCTCGCGTTCCTGAGCAAGCGATACAAGCAACCGGTGAGCGCGGAAGATTTGATCGCGTATATTGCCGCAGTCGCGGCGCATCCCGCTTTCACGAAGCGGTTTCAACCCGATCTCGTCCAACCCGGATTGCGGATTCCGCTGACGGCCAATGCGAAAATTTTTCAACAAGCCGTGCAACTTGGCCGCCGTGTGATTTGGCTGCACACGTATGGCGAACGATTCGTCTCACCAAAGGAGGGGCGACCGAAAGGGCCGCCGCGTTTGCCGAAGGACAAAGCGCCGCGCATTCCAATCAAAGGAGCAATTCCCGATACTCCCGACAAGATGCCGCAAAACATCACGTATGAACCGGCGAGTCAACGGCTCCAAATCGGCGAAGGCTACATCGAACGTGTGCCGCCCGCTGTTTGGAAGTACGAAGTTTCGGGCAAGCAAGTCTTGCGACAATGGTTCAGTTATCGCCAGAAAAACCGCGAACGCCCGCTCATGGGTGATCGCCGTCCGCCGTCAAAGCTTGAAGAGATTCAAGCCGATTACTGGCTTGCGGAATACACCTCGGATTTGATTGACTTGCTGAACGTTCTCGGTTTGTTGATTGAGTTGGAGCCGCAGCAAGCTGATTTGCTGAAACGCATCTGTAAAAGCGCATTGATTTCAATTGACGAGTTGAATGAAGCCAGCGCGCTGGAAACGCCGCCGAAACGCAAGCGGAAGGTTCCGGCCTCCGCGCAAAAAAGTCTGCTCGATGATCTTGATTGAGGCGACTGGAGCAAGACACCTCAGCACGACGCGGTTTTGATCACTTAAGATTCTGATTTCAAAAACGTGCCGGGTGTGCCATTCGAATTTAGCTACGAAAGATTACATTGCTTGAACCACATGCAGTTGCCTCTTGAGATCTTTCAAGAGCAACTCGAAGCTTTGACCAATCCGTCCGTCTCACTCACTGTTTGATTTCGTATGGACACAACCACACATGCCACGAGTCGTCCTCGTGTGTTAGGGTGGATTCGAAGCGCGGCGTTGCTTGATGGCGATTGGGGCACAAGCATCGCCTATGTGCTGGGCATCAGTTTTACACTAGCGGGCTACTCCAGCTTCTGGCATTTAAGCTGGATGCTTGCTTTGACCGCTTTGGTTGCGTTGAATTACATCACCATCTGCCGTCTTCATCCCAATGGCGGCGGGGTCTATAGTTCGGTCGCACATCGCTCAAAAAATTTCGCGGTCGTCGGTGCATTGCTGTTGGCCGCGGATTACGTCATCACCATTTCCCTCTCCGTGCTCGATGCTTTCCACTATTTTAACCTTCCTCATCCCGCGCTGGGCGCCATCGCCGTCATCCTCTTGTTAGGTGGGTTCAATTGGATCGGACCAAAACATTCCGGCGGTTTGGCGTTTGGTATTTCGGTGCTCACACTCGTCACGCTCGTTGTTCTCATTCTAGTTTCCGCGCCTACGGCCCTCACCACCACGCATGTTACTCCGCCCTCCGGCGGCGTCCTAAAAAATTGGGGTATCTTCGTCGGCCTTATTCTCAGCATCTCCGGCATCGAAGCCATTTCCAATATGACCGGCTTGATGAAAGATCCCGTGCGGGATTCGCGCCGCGCCATACTTGCCGTGCTCGCCAAAGTTATCATTGCCACCGTGTTTCTCGGTCTGGCCATGCATGCCGTGCCCAACTTGACGCATCACACCGAAGACATGGTGCGTTTTCTCGGCGAGCACTATGTGGGACAATGGTTCGGTTGGGTCGTTGCCGTTGCGCTCGGCTTGTTGCTCATTTCCGCGGGCAACACCGCGATCAATGGCTTGATCTCCGTGCAATTTCTCATGGCCGTCGATGGTGAATTGCCCGCGCCGTTGCGGCGTTTGAATCGCTTCGGGGTGCCAATCATTCCCTTGATCATTGCGACTGTGGCTCCGGTGCTGGTGCTGGCGATTACACATGACATAATGATTCTAGCGCAGCTTTATGCGATTGGTGTCGTCGGCGCCGTGCTTATCAACATCGGCTCGACCGCCACTGATGCTTCGCTCAAACTCTCTCGCGCTTCGCGTTTGTGGATGGCGCTCTCGGCGGTTATCTTACTCTTTGTTGAAATCTCGATTGCCATTGAAAAACCAAGAGCCGCGTTGTTTGCGCTTGTCGTGCTCGTCACCGGCTGGGGCGCTCGCGCCATTGCCCATCGCAAGAAGGAAGAACTGCCCTTCAAAGAAGGAATCCTCGCCAGGCCGCGCCGCAAAGTTCTCGGTGAGCCGAGCACATCTTTCTTAGTTGCGCTGCGCGGCAAGAGCGAACACGTCTTGCGTTTTGCGATAGATGAAGCCAAAGCGCGCAACGCTATGCTCTACGTGTTGCGCGTCAAAGAAATCGCCGTGGACACTTTGCCGGAAACGATGTTGACGGTCGCCAGCGTCATCGACGATTGGATTGAGGACGTGTGCGAAGAGGCCGGCGTCGATTATCAAATCGTCACGCTGGCCAGCAATGAAGTGGGCTACACCATCGCCGAGCATGCGGCCTTGTTCGGCGTGCAACGCATCATTTTGGGCACAAGCCGACGCAGCTTGGTGGAGACCGCGGTCAAAGGCGACATCATTCGCCTCGTGAGCAAGTATTTGCCGGACGACATTGAAATCGTCATCTTCGGCGCGCGCGTGGAAGAAGCGAAGCGAGCTTTGCCAACTCCAAAGCCGGAAGCCAAAGCGTCAACCGAGCCGAAACAAGAAGCCGTAGTGTGAGCTGCGCCCAACCTGCAGCGCTTCGAAGTTTGAATTGCAAGTTCTAAATTTGAAATTTGCAATGACTCACTAACCGGGATTACCCTCATGCATGCCTTGCCTCTCATGATCGGCGCGTTGTGTGTGCTCGCGCTCGCGTATCGATTCTATAGCGCGTTCCTCGCGAGCAAAGTCGCCATGCTCGACGACTCGCGCACTACGCCCGCGCATATTCACAACGACGGCCAAAACTATGTGCCCACCAACAAATGGGTTTTGTTCGGCCATCACTTCGCCGCGATCACGGGCGCGGGGCCGCTCATCGGTCCGGTGCTCGCCGCGCAGTTTGGTTTTCTCCCGGGCTATTTGTGGATCCTTATCGGCGTGGTCATCGGCGGCGCGGTGCATGACTTCATCATTCTCTTTGCCTCCACGCGGCGCGGCGGCAAATCGCTCGCGGAAATTGCGCGCATGGAAATCGGCCCGGTCGCGGGCGCAACCACCGCGGTCGCGATTTTGTTCATCGTCGTCATCGCGCTCGCGGGCCTGGGCCTCGCCGTGGTCAATGCGCTTAAAGAAAGCTCGTGGGGCACGTTCACGATCTTCTGCACCATTCCGCTCGCGTTCTACATGGGCTTGCACATGTATCGCTTTCGCAAAGGCAAGATTGTCGAAGCCACCATCATCGGCGTGATCGGCATGCTGCTCGCCGTGATTGTTGGCCGCTTCATTCCCGAATCCGCACTCGCGCCGTACTTCACGTTGAGCCACGGGCAAATCACGTTCGCCCTCGCCGCGTATGGTTTCATTGCCTCGGTGCTGCCCGTGTGGATGCTGCTTTGCCCGCGCGATTATCTTAGCTCGTACATGAAGATTGGAACGATTGCGTTTCTCGTGCTCGGCATTATTTTCGTGAATCCCAAATTGAACATGCCCTCGTTCAGTCAATTCGTTGACGGCGGCGGGCCGATCATCCCCGGCAAACTTTTTCCGTTCGTCTTCATCACCATTGCATGCGGCGCGATCTCCGGCTTTCATGCGCTCATCGGCTCTGGCACCACGCCGAAAATGATCAGCCTGGAATCGCACATTCGGCCGATCGGCTATGGCGCGATGTTGATCGAAGGCCTCGTGGGCATTACCTCATTGATTGCCGCGGCCGCGCTTTTTCCCGGCGATTACTTCGCGATCAATGTTTCGCCCGAACGCTTCAGCACGTTGGGAATGGAAATGACCAGCTTGCCGATGTTGGAGGCGCAGGTCGGCGAGCATGTCGCCGGCCGCACGGGCGGCGCGGTTTCGTTGGCGATTGGCATTGCGCAAATCTTCACGGCCTTGCCCGGCATGAAAGGCTTGATGTCGTATTGGTATCACTTCGCCATCATGTTCGAGGCGCTGTTCATTCTCACCACGATTGACACGGGCACGCGCGTCGCGCGTTTTCTCGTGCAAGAATCGCTCGGCAAAATTTACAAGCCGCTGGAAAGAACGGATTGGATGCCCGGCACGATTGGCGCGAGTTTGCTCGTCGTGCTCGCGTGGGGCTATTTCATCTACACCGGCTCGATCAGCACGATCTGGCCGATGTTCGGCGTTGCCAATCAATTGCTCGCCGGCATTGCGCTGTGCGTCGGAACAACCGTGATCATTAGCATGGGCCGCGCGAAATACGCGTGGGTCACGCTCGTGCCGCTCGCGTTCGTGGCGACCACGACATTGACCGCGGGCTGGCTCAACATCACCGACAACTTTCTCCCGCTCGCACGAAAAGGCGCCGCGTTTCAAGGTTATCTCAACGCCACGCTCACGGCAATCATGATGATTTGTGTCGGCGTGATTTTGGTTAATTCGATTTGGAAGTGGACGAGGCGCGTCACCGAAACAAAGGTCACTAGAACAAAGCTATAGAAGTAGAGCTGAAACACAGTTTTTAACAAGCTTGAGGGACATTATGGATCAATTCGCCCGCCACTACTTCGGGATGGTCTTCCGAGAGCGCTTCAATGATGCTCGCGGAGATAATTTTCAGAAGCTCTTTGGGCAGATCATGAACCTGCGCTATCCGGGAGATTTTACGCAAACGAGACCGTGGGGACCACTTGGTGACGATAAGTGTGATGGCTACCTGCCTTCCCAACGAAAATTTTATCAATGCTATGCTCCTGACGAGCTTGAACAGAAAAAGACGTTGGATAAACTCAACAAAGATTTCACTGGCGCTCTTCCATACAAAGGCACATATTTCACTGTGTGGGTGTTTGTACATAACGCTCGCGACGGACGAGTGCCTTCTTGGCTTACTCTGGAATTAGAGCGTCTCCGGCAGGCACATATAGACATCAAGATCGAAACACTCGGGTATATAGAACTTTTAGAAGAGACCCTCAAACTGGATGATGTTCAGTTGGTCGATCTTTTCGGCCCGTTTCCATCGCTCCGCGACATGCTTGCCGTACAATTTAAAGATGTGCTTCCCCTTCTGGATTATGTAGCGCGCCAATCAGCGCCGGTCGAAACAGATGTGCGAGTAGTACCGCCCAAAAAATTAGAATACAACCGCTTGAGTACAGATGTCGAATTCTGTTTGCGAAGTGGAATGATCAAGGCAAACATAGTTCGTGACTACCTGGATCGAACCCCCGATAAGGAATTGGCGAGTCGGGTAACAAGTGAATTCAGGGCGGAATATGATAAACTCAGGCAGCAGAAAAACGATCCGGACAGCATATTCTATGGGCTAAAGTTTTTTGCGCAAGGGCCGTTTACTCAACAGCCTCGAATCGAGGTTGCCGTTTTAACTGTACTTGCTTACTTGTTTGAGGAATGTGATATATTTGAGCGTCCACCTGAAAGCTAAAGCCATGATTTTGCCATCAAAAAAACTGAGGCCAGAAAATTCTCTGATTTATATCGGAGGCAAGCTGCTTGCCGTTTTGGATGAACCCAAAACAGTTTCGCGGGTGTGGGAGGAATTCATGAACATGCACACGAAGGATCAAAGCGTGAACGTACCGGAAATCACTTATGACTGGTTCGTTCTGACTTTAGACCTCCTTTTTCTGTTGGGGGCAATCGAACTTTCGCAAGGAAGGCTTCATAGGAGGTCAATATGATCCATCGAATCTATAGCGATCTTCCAAGTTTTAAGAACATAGAACTGCGATCCGGGTTGAATGTTTTACTTGCAGATCGTGAAGAAACCGCAACGGACCGGCAAACTCGTAACCGAGCAGGAAAGTCGAGTTTGGTGGAAACAATTCATTTTGTTATGGGAGCGAATGCGGGACAGGATTCAATCTTTCGTCGCGCCGAATTACAAAAGTGGAGGTTTGGAATCAATTTTGACTTGGCTGGTCAACGGGTCGTAGCCGAGAGAAGCGGCGAGCATCACGGACGCTTCATCATTCGAGATTCTGATACATCAAGCTGGGCCGTCCAGCCTGCCTCACGTCGTGGCATCGGCAATAGCCTAGCTCTTGATGACTGGCGCTCAATCCTCGGAGAAGGATTCTTCAAATTGCCTGCGAACAATGACCGTGAAAGGGAGTCGTATAGTCCT
>CAYNDW010000392.1:0-6338 GCA_964395375.1 uncultured Cytophagia bacterium | reverse complement strand
CTGCTCACCGCGTAGAGCGATTTGATCTTCGCCCTCGGCGTTGCGTAGCTCCGCTAAAATTTGCGCCGCTTCTTTTTGGTTTGATAAAAGCCCGAGATCGATGATGCCGCCCCACAGCTCGGGATGCTCGAGCGCGAGCACGCGCGCGAAACCCCAGAGCGGCGTTTGCGATAAAACAATTCCCCCCTTGATGGGGGTTCGGGGGGTGTTGTTCGAAGCACTCTCCGCGCTTTCGATATTTGTCATCCTGTAAGGATCTTTTTCCTCACTTGCAACACTGCTTTGTTCTTGAGCTTCTTCCGAGCGAGTAAAAAGATTCCTGCTGAATGACAGGTCTGATGCGGGATTTTCCGCGCCCTTTATATTTGTCATCCTGGAAGGAACTTCCTTCTCGCTTGCGATACTCTCTTGCGCGTTGCACTCTTCCGAGCGCGAGGGAAGGTTCTTCCAGAATGACAAGTTGGAGGAGGTGCTATTCGAATCAACAACGGCGCTCACACTCTTCATGTCATCACCAACACCCCCCTGGCCCCCCTCAAGGGGGGAATTATTCGTGCGCTCTCTCAAGGTCTCAATCTCAAGCGCCACAGCTTGCGCGCCGCGCGTGATGAACCAAACCCGCGGCTTGCTCGCGAACGGCGCCGTGCTCAATGCCTGCGCGAGCAACAATGCGCTGCCCGTGCTCAAATCATGCGCGGCTTCCAAACTCGCGAGAGAAGTTTGCGACGACGCATTTAAGCTCCACAAATGCGCGACTCCGTGCAGCGTCACAGTTTCCGCTGCGAGCGTTTGCAGCACGCGCGCATAATCTTCCGCGGAAACGGGATTGATATAAAAATTCCCATCAAGCATGCGCTCGAATTTTTCTCCAACAAAAACGAGAACGCCGCGCTCGCCCTGTTGCTGCATATGTTCCGCGAGTTGCGCGCCGAGGCCGTTGCGATCGGCAAAGATGAGCCACACCGCGGAAGCGCTCGCGGTTAAATTTGAAGAACGCCGCGGCTGCTCTTGCCAGTCAATTTGATAGAGCCAATCTTTATAGACCTCCGTGCGCTTCACGTTTCGCGCTTTGCTTTCTTCAAACCAAAAACGCTCGCGCTGAAACGGATAGGTGGGCAACGACACGAGGCGAGGCGATTGCTCGCGCTGCAAACCGTTCCAATCGACTGCAATGCCATTGACGTGCAAGGTCGCAAGGCTGCGCAAAATTTGCTGCATGTCTTCTTGGCCTTTGCGTAACGAAGGCAACCATTGGCCATAGCCTTCAGGCAAACATTTCGCGCCCATAGCAAGCAGCGTGGGATGCGGTCCGATTTCCACAAAAATTTTATACCCCTGCTCGTGCAGCGTTTGCATCGAAGCGGCAAAACGCACGGCCTCGCGCACGTGGCGTTTGTAGTAGGTTCGAGGGGTGAGGATGGAGGATCGTGGATCGTGGATTGTGGATTGTGGATCGCGCTTTTCCATTCTCAATCCTCGATCCTCTATCTTCGATCCTCTATCTTCTATCTTCCATTCTCCATTCTCAATCTTCAACATACCGCCGGTGAGATTGGAGATGAGGGGAATCTCCGGCGCGCGAAACTCGATCTCGCTCACCACTTCCTCGAATGCGTCGAGCATCGGCTCCATGAGCGGCGAATGAAACGCATGCGAAACCGTGAGCGCTTTGGTCTTCACGCCGGCGGCTTCAAACTTCCGCACAATCTCTGCAACCGCGCTCTTCTCGCCGGAGATGACGAGGTTGGCGGGATCATTGATCGCCGCAATGCTCACACGATCTTCATAGCCCGCGAGCGCAGCCGCGACTTTTTCCTCAGAGGCAAAGATCGCGGTCATGGCGCCATCCTGCGGGAGTGCTTGCATCAATCGCGCGCGCGCAGCAATTAACTTCAAACCGTCTTCCAAAGAGAACATGCCCGCCACGCAAGCAGCAACATATTCGCCCACGCTATGCCCAAGCACAACACTCGGCGTGATGCCCCATGATTTCCACAACTGCGCGAGCGCATATTCGATAGCGAAGAGCGCGGGTTGGGTGTAGGCGGTTTGATCGAGGAGGTTGGTTGCTGATTGCTGGTTGCTGGTTGCTGATTGCTGGTTGCTCAAAGCAATTCCCCCCTTGAGGGGGGTTAGGGGGGTGTCATTCGAAGCAACAACGACAAGCGCATTCTTCACGTCACCCGCAACACCCCCCTGGCCCCCCTCAAGGGGGGATTCTTTTGATACGCCATAAAGCACCTCAAGCAAGGACGCTTCGAGATACGGCCGCAACAGCGCATCGCACTTGTCCATTGCGGCGCGGAACACGGGTTGCGTTTCATAAAGCTGCTTGCCCATGTCGAGATATTGCGCGCCTTGGCCGGTGAAGAGAAATGCAATCTTAGGTTGCGTTGCCGCGTTCTTGGCGACGCCGGTGATGAGGGCAGAAGAAGATTTGCCGCTCGCAAAATCTGCGAGCTTCTCGCGCGCATGCGCGGCAGACTCCGCGAGCAGAGCCAAGCGCTGCTCAAAGTGCGTGCGCTTCGTGTTCGCGGTGAAGCACACCTCCGCGAGCGCATGTTTTTCGAAGATGGCGGAATCCACATAACGCTGTGCCAGCGCGCGCAAGGAGTCTTCATTCTTTGCGGAAAGGATTAGCAGTGACCAGTGATCAGTGTTCAGTGAACAGTGTTCAGTGTTCAGCAAGGACGCTGACTTCTGACTGATTACTGATGACTGATCACTGATAACTGATAACTGATCACTGTTCACTGATAACTGCTCACTGCACTCCTCCAAGATCACATGCGCGTTCGTTCCGCTGAAACCAAACGAGCTGAGACCGGCGAGGCGCTTGCCGTTGATGGCAGGCCACGGTGTGAGCTGCGTGGGAATGAGGGCGGGAATGTGATCGAGCGCGATATGGGGGCTGAGTTTTTTGAAATGCAGATGCGGCGGAATCTCGCCGTGCTGCAAAGCGAGCACGACTTTGATCAACCCGGCAATGCCGGCTGCGGCTTCGAGATGGCCGAAGTTGGTTTTCGCGGAGCCGACATAAAGCGGATGCTCATGCGCACGGCCCGCGCGCATGACTTCACCGAGCGCGCGCATTTCAATGGGATCACCCAGCGCCGTGCCCGTGCCGTGCGCTTCAACATAACTCACTTCGCCGGGAGAAACTTTCGCGTTCGCCAATGCTTGTTGCAGGACCGCCTCTTGCGCCGGCCCATTGGGCGCGGTGAGGCCATTGCTCTTACCGTCTTGATTCACCGCGCTGCCGCGAATGAGCGCGAGAATGTGATCGCCGTCGCGTTGCGCTTCGGAAAGACGTTTGAGCACGACGAAGCCGCAGCCTTCGCCGCGCACATAGCCATCCGCGGACTCGTCAAAAGTTTTGCAGCGGCCATCCGCTGCAAGCATGCGCGCTTTGCAAAAATTTATGGTGACCGCAGGCGAGAGAATCGTGTTCACGCCGCCGGCAAGCGCCAAATTGATTTCGCCGCTGCGCAAACTTTGACACGCGAGATGAACCGCGACCAAAGAAGAGGAACATGCCGTATCAACCGCGAGACTCGGGCCTTGCAAACCGAGTGTATATGACAAGCGGCCGGAAGCAACGCTAAACGCATTGCCCGTGCCCGCGTACGCATCGATGCGGTTTTCCTCAACCCGCAGCGTTTGCACTTGCGCATAATCACTGGTGCTGATGCCGAGAAACACGCCGGTCAAACTGCCGAGCAAAGTTTGCGGGACAATGTTCGCGTGTTCGAGCGCTTCCCATGCGACTTCCAACAACAAACGTTGCTGCGGATCCATGCTCGCGGCTTCGCGCGGCGAGATGCCGAAGAAACGCGGATCGAATTTATCGACGTGATCGAGGAAGCCGCCGTGGCGCGCGTACATTTTGCCGGGCGCTTCGGGATTGGGATCGTAATATTCGGCGAGGTCCCAACGTTCAACCGGCACTTCGGAAATCGCGTCGCGGCCCGCGCGCAGCAGTTGCCAATATTCTTCCGGCGTATTCGCACTGCCGGGGAAACGGCAGCCGACGCCGATCACGGCAATCGGCTCGGTCTTCGTGTATTCGACATGGTCGAGTTTGGCGCGGAGTTCTTTGATGGCAAGCAGCGCGCGTTGCGCCGCGGAGAGTTGTTCGAGTCCTGCAGTTTTTTCGGGCATGTCGCTTTCTTGTGCTGCACATGAATATGGCTCGGCCCTGATTGGAATCGCGCGCCGTCCGTGGCGCGCGCATGAGGCGCTTGTAGTACCTGAATTTTGCACCGTGCTCACGCCGCGCTTTCGCCTGATGCTGAAGCATCAGGCTAGGAGATGCAAGCCAACTAAAGTTGGCTACCACCCAATAGGAGTTTAATCGTCTTCAGACGATTTTCACCTTTTAGCCTGATGCTTACAGCATCAGGCGGAGGTTGGCGATTGCACCAGTGCAAAATTCAGGTCGTAACGCCTTCAGGCGTTCGAGGCCTATAAACAAAAACCGCCGAATGAAAATTGCTTCTCTGATTCAGTATTCGCCCTAGCGTGTCATTCAGAAAGAATCTTTTTCGGTGCTGGAGAACAACGCCAGCGCTTAAAAGGATTCCTTTTGAATAACAGGAGAGGGAGAGGCAGGCGTCACTACGAACCTAGGCTTCCATTCCCTCTTCGCGCGGCAGTTCATAGCCGAGGGCCTTGGCCACGCGCGTCGCAAATTCGCCCAGCGGACTTTCCAACTGAATATTGCGCCAGGCTTCGCCCAAACTCGTTTCGATTTTATTGTGCTTCATGAAATTGGGATCGCCGAGCGCGAACGAATTGGGGTCCACGCCTTCGAGCATGCGCTTGCCTTCATACGGTTGCAGCAAGGCCTCGTCAAAAGGAATGCGCAGAAAGTCGCAGAGGCCGCGCACGACCGGCTCCGGCGCGGTGACTAATTCTTCATAGCGCACAAAATGATGGCGCTCCGGCGCAATGTTCTTAAAAAATTCCATGAGGTTGTTGTTGCCCTGCGCCCAAACTTGTTCGATGTAAACGCGCGGATCATCCAACTTGCCGGTGAAGAGGTCGATGCGCATGAACGATTCGATGACGGCGTAGGGATGGCGCACGAGGTGAATGTATTTGGCGTCATTAAAAATCGCTTCCGCATGCAGCAGCGTTTCCAGCTCCGTGCTATACGAGGGCGATTTGTCCACGAGTTGGCGCGGCGCGCACAGGGTCTGCAATTCGCGATAGACTTGATGAATGGGCAAATCGCGCTCGGATAATTCCGCCACATACGCGGCGCTTTCTTCCGCGCTCAGCTCTTTCAACTCCATGAACGTGCGCTGCAATCCGCGGCCAAAGAAAGAATTGCCCAAAACTTTCCGGCTTTGCTTCATGCTATAAAATGCCAGCAGGTTCAACTCCGGCGGCGAGAACAACAGGGGATGACCGGCGAGCATCACGCGCAACAACGTCGAGCCGGAGCGCGGACTGCTCAACAAAAAAATCGCGCCGGGGTTGCGTTCTTCCGGCGGCAAGGGTTGGCCCATGCCTTTTTTCTTTTTGGCCTTCATCCAACGCTTGACAATCTTGGAATCCGACGAAATGCCGGCGAGCTCGGACGAGCCGGTTTCTTCCAATCCAAATTGCTCCATGTCGTCAGTCATCATCGCTCTCCTTGGTTAAATTATTTTGCGTAATTCTATACTGCTTCCGGGTTCATTGGTAGCGCTCTTCTTTAAAATGTCATTCTGGAAGAAACTTCCCTAGCACTTGAGACACCGTTGAGAAATAAGAGCCGGTGCGAGCACGAGCGAAGGTTCTTCCAGAATGACAGTTCGAGGAGAGTTACAAACCAATCCATAACGAATATACTGCAACAGATTTCTTTTTCTGCCCGCGCCACACACGAAGGACGCGAAAAAAACCTTCGGGTGTTTCGCGTCATTCGCGGGCAAGGCTTTTAATCTGCCGAAGTGGAATGAAGCTCTGCCAGCAATCCGAGCTTCATTTCAGCAATTGCTCCAACTCCGCGGCGAGTGAAGCTTCCACTTCCGCCTCCGAGAGTTGTTTGATTTCGTCGATCATCAGCGTGCGTTGTTGTTCTTCTTTATCAACCACGGCAACTGGCTCCGCCGTTTCGAGCTTGAGTTCTTTTTTAAATAAAAACTCGGCCAAGCTAGCCACCGAGGGATAATCGAACAACAACGAAGCGGGCAATGAAAGCCCCAACGCATGATTGAGCGCGTTGCGCAGTTCCACGGCCATGAGCGAATCCAAGCCCAGCGCGCTCAACGGCTTTTGCGGATCAATGGATTCGTGCGCGGGCAGCGCCAAGGTTTTGATCACCAGCGCATGCAATTCCGTCAGTAAAA
>CAYNDW010000391.1:0-6339 GCA_964395375.1 uncultured Cytophagia bacterium | reverse complement strand
GAGACCGTTCCACATGACGGGATTGTGGCTCGCGGTGAGAATGATGCCGCCCGCAGCGTGCAAATTTTCCGTGGCAAGTTGCACCGTCGGAGTCGGCGCAATGCCGACATCGATCACTTGACAACCCGTTGCGAGCAAGCCCGCCGTGACCACGTTTTGAATCATCGGCCCCGACACGCGCGAGTCGCGACCGACGACGACCTTGCCGCCGTTACAATAAGTGCCAAATGCTTGCGCGAATGATAGCGCGACTTCCGGGGTCAAGCCTTGACCAATAATACCGCGCACACCAGAGATGCTGACCATGAGTTGCGACACGTGTGCTCCTTTTTATTCAATTAAATTAAATCTCGCTTCTTCTCGCTTACTCCACAACACCGGATTTAATTCATAGTTTCGCAGAGCTTCCAAAATCGAACCGGCAACGTCGTGCTCCGAGTCATTCAAAAAAGCATAAGCGCGCGAATCGGAGGCACGAACCTCTTTGGTATCAATCCAAGAGAAAGCCAATGCCTCGGCAGTATCACGGCTCGGGCGATTGATCGCTTGCAGAATGCGCTCGGGATAACGGCGTGATTTCGGAATGACAAAATCAAAGTTGTGATCGAATCCGCTTTTGCCGGTGAATTTTACTCGCGGGGTATAACGAATTTCATGCAGGTCGAGCCAAGCGATGACGTCTTCATAAAACAAACTCGCCACCATTGGCTCGGCCAAATAGAACAGATCATTCACCGCGAGCATGGCCTGAAGCAAGTTGTGCTTGCGCAACGCAAAATTTTCCGACGAGGCTTGAATCTCAAGCCGAGCATCATGCAATTGCACGCCAAAGCCGTTGAGCGTGATCTTTAAAAGCTTTTGCCGCTTGGGGCTTTCAAGCTTGCAGCCGTTCTGTTCAAGATCATCGAGCACGTAGCCGTCATCAGTCAAAACGTAGCCGCCATTTCTCTTTTGCGCATAAATCTGCAAATAGTCATTGTGCCGGTCAAGATATGGCGTCGTGATTTCAACCCAATCGCTCACTTCTCGCAAAGTGGTTTTGTCTTTTAACCACTGTTGATAATCATAAAGCAGAGCTTCGATTTCTTTTATCATGTGAAAAGCCCTCTCTGAATGTTGGGCGGCGCAGTGATATTGCAGTAGCGCATGAAATCAAAGAATGACTGCCACAAATCAGTGATGCTCGGAAAAGCCTCTATTGGAAGCGGGTAAGCCCACTTATCGCCAAAGCCTTCTCTGTAAGTGTGAAGATGAGGCGACGCAATCTCTTCGCCGTCGGGGTTACGGTGAGGCGGTCCGCCGAAATCAAGGCGAGCAAGCACTACAACATGTCTTCCTCGATTTTGATATGTGCCTTTTAGCAAATCAATCCGTCCTCGGCTGAGATCAAGAAAAAATTTTTCTCGCTTATCCGTAGACGTTAATGGTACAGCCAGCTTGCCACCCAAGCCAGGGTACTCCCACTGGTCATCATTCACTTTGATCTTGGGCACCGCCAAGAGCGCATCTGCTTCAGCTTGCGTGAGATTGATTTCCGCCATACAGCACCTCCCTAAGAATTTCCGTAAAGAGAAGCGTTTTGTGATATGCGCAGGCGTGTTTTTTCATCACACAAAAATGCTTTTCTTCGCGAACTTTTTGCGCCTTTGCGAGCGCTTTTGCTTTATGTGTGCAAACCTCGCCTCTTGTCAAGCTGAAGCTTGACACTCCACTTACGCCACTGCAAAATCCTCTTCCGAAAATTTCACCGTCGGATATTCCCGCAACTTGCTTTTGAAAAGATTCGCGATCTCCGCCAAACGTTCGGGTGTCTTCGCTTCGAAGCGCATCACCAAAACCGGCTGCGTATTTGAAGCGCGCACGAGGCCCCAGCCGTCGCCGAAGAGTACACGTGCGCCGTCGATGTCCACGACTTGGTAGCTCTTCTTGAAATACTGCACGAGGTCGGCAACGATGTTAAACTTGTCCTCGTCCGTCGCATCGACGCGAATCTCCGGCGTGGACACGAATGCGGGCACTTCATCGTGCAGCTCGGCCATGGTTTTGCCGGAATGCGTGAGAATCTGCATCATGCGTCCGCTGCAAAAAATCGCGTCGTCAAAACCGAAATAGCCCTCGCCGATAAAAATATGCCCGCTCATTTCGCCCGCGAGCGGCGCGTGTTCTTCTTTCATCTTCGCTTTGAGCAGCGAATGGCCGGTCTTCCACATGATGGGCACGCCGCCGCTTTTTTCAATCATCTCCGGCAAGGCTTGGCTGCACTTCACATCGAACACAACTTTCGCACCGGGATGCCGCGTGAGCGTATCGCGCGCAAAGAGTGCAACGAGTTTGTCCGCAAACACCGGACGACCGAGATTGTCGATGATGCCGAGACGATCCGCATCGCCGTCATAGCCGATACCGAGATCAGCCTTCGTCTCAAGCACTTTCGCGCGCAGATCTTTGATGTACTTCATCACCGTGGGATCGGGCAAGTGATTCGGGAAACTGCCATCGGGCTCGCAATAGAGCCGCACGACTTCGCAGCCCATGTCTTCCCAGAATTGCGGGGCGAACAAAGCGCCGCAACCATTGCCAGGATCGATCACGACTTTCAATTTCTTTTTCAGCGTGACGCGCTGTTTGATCGCAGCGAGATACTCGGGCACGACCTCGACGACTTGTATCGAACCCTTGCCGCTTGCAAACTTGCCGCTTTGAATAATTTGATAAAGCTGCTGAATCTCTTTGCCGTAAATCGCGCCGACGCTTACGTGACCGTCATCGTGCTTCACGCCCGTGGACATTTTGAAGCCGTTGTACTCGCGCGGATTGTGGCTGCCGGTGATCATCACGCCGCCCTCGGCTTTGAAATGCGTGATGGCGAAATATTGCGTGGGCGTGGGCACCACGCCGATGTCGATAATATCCGCGCCGCAGCCGAGCATGGCCTCGATGAGCGCGTTGCGCAAACGATCCGAAGAAAGTCGCAAGTCGCGCCCGACCACCAAACGTTTGCGGCCCTGCGCCAGCATGTGTGTCGCGAAAGCTTTGCCGATGAGCGTCACGTTGTCGCTCGTCAAATCGTCTTCAGCAATACCGCGGATGTCGTACTCTCTGAAAATGTTGTTGCTGATCACCGTGGACTCCTTGTTAGATTTTTTTGCCAATCAGATGCCGATCAAAACCGGAATAGTCGCGCATGATTTCAAGGGAGGTGAAGAACGAGGTGCGAAACAACTTGGCGATGGCTGCGCTGCGCGGGCTCGCCATTTCGCAGGCCCCGTAGCCGCCGCGTTTTAAATGCCGCTCGCAAAACTTTATGAGCGCGCGATAGAAGCGCAAACCGTCGCCGCTGACATACAACGCCGTTGCGGGTTCATAGTCGCGCACCTCGGGTTGCAATGCTTCGCGCTCGGTTTGCAAAACATAGGGCGGATTGGAAACGACGCAATCAAACTGCGCAAGCTCGCGCCACGCGCTTGCGTCGCACATGTCGGCTTGCAGGAAACGCACGCGCTCTGCAACGCCGAGCGTTGTGGCATTGTGCTGCGCAATTTCCAAAGCTGCGGGTGAAATGTCAAGCGCCGTGATGTGCGCCGAGGGCAATTCGCGCGCGAGCGTGAGCGCGATGCAACCCGAGCCCGTGCCGAGATCGATAATCGTTGCTTCTTTTTTTGCATGAAGCAAAGCGATTACTTTTTCAACCAACAACTCGGTCTCGGGCCGAGGAATGAGCACTGCGGGAGAAACGCGAAACTCATAGCCAAAGAACTCGCAGTTTCCGAGAATGTACTGCAGCGGCTCGCGCTGCATGCGGCGCACGGTAAAATCCACGAGCGTTTGTTGCTGCGTCGGCGAGAGTTTGCGATCTGCTTGCTGATAAAGCCCGCTGCGATTCGTTAGCAAAATGCCGGCGAGCAACCACTCCGCCTCCGCTTGCGGCGAGGGAATACCGGCTTCGGAAAGTTTTTGCGCGAGCACGCGAAAGAGATGAGCGACAGACAGGTCTGCCGGTAGATTTTTTTGATTGAATAACAAGCCGCGAATGCCTTGCGACACCCTCTATACCTGTCATTCAGAAGGAATCTTTTTACTCACTGGAGATACTGCCGAGCGCTTAAAAGGATTCCTTCTGAATGACAACTTTGAGAAGCACGCGATGAATCAAATTTCCTCTTTCAACTTCTCCGTGCGGTCTGCCAACGAGAGCTGCTCGACGAACTCGCCGATGTCGCCGTCCATCACTTCCGTGAGATTGTAAACCGTCAATCCGATGCGATGATCGGTCACGCGATTTTGCGGGAAGTTGTACGTGCGAATTTTGTCGCTGCGATCGCCGGAGCCGACCATCTGCTTGCGCGCGCTCGAAATCTTCGCTTGCTCTTCGGCTTGTTTACGCTCCAACAAACGCGAGCGCAGAACGCGCAGCGCTTTATTTTTATTTTTAAGCTGCGACTTCTCGTCTTGACATTGCACCACGAGGCCGGTAGGGATATGCGTCAAACGCACCGCGGAGTCGGTGGTGTTCACGCTCTGCCCGCCGGGGCCGGAAGAGCGAAAGACATCGTAACGCAGATCGGTCGGATTGATTTCGATATCGACTTCCTCGGCTTCAGGCAAAACCGCGACGCTCGCCGCGGAGGTGTGAATGCGGCCGTTTTGCTCCGTGGCCGGCACACGCTGCACGCGATGCACGCCGCCTTCGTATTTCAATTTGCCAAACGCGCCCTGCGCATTGATTTGAAAAATGACTTCTTTGTAGCCGCCGATGCCTTGTCCATGACTCGAAATCAACTCGAGCTTCCAGTGCTGCCGTTCCACATAGCGCATGTACATGCGCAACAGCTCGCCCGCAAACAAGCCCGCCTCGTCGCCGCCCGCGCCCGCGCGAATTTCGACGATGACGTTGCGATCGTCATTGGGATCGCGCGGCACGAGTAGAAACTTCAGCTCTTCTTCGAGCTTGGCCTGCTTGGGCTGCAACTCTTCGAGTTCGAGCGTGGCCATCTCGCGCAGTTCGCGGTCGTTGCTCTCGCGCAGAATTTTCTGACTTTCATCAATGCTCGTCATCATTTTTCTATATTCGCGAAACTTGGCGACGACCTCTTGCAGCTCGCGATTCTCTTTGGAAAGATCACGCAAGAGCTTGGGATTGACCGCCACTTCCGGCGTGGCAAGCTGCGCATTGACTTCTTCAAAACGCTTTTCGAGTTTTTCTAATTTGGCTAGCATTATTTTTCGCGAATAGGTATTTCACGCAACACCAGCGTTGCAGTGTCGGGTTCAATGGTGAAGCGATAGTTGCGGAGGAAGTTCATGCCGAGGAGGCCATTGAGTTTTTTCAATTCATCGGGAAAATCCAAGATTCCAACGGTTACGTCGTTTTGTTTGCGTGCGCCGACCTCGAAATCTTTTATCTTTAAAGCCGAAGCTAATACGGTTTGCTTGCCGATTGGAGCAAGCCGTAGTTTCGTGTCGGAAATTTCAGCGGCAATTTGATCCAGCAAGTTACGGTTAATAATGCAATGAGCCGCTCCACAATCTACCATGAAGGAATAGATATCGCCGTTCAAAGAGACGGGAACGAGCAACACGCCGCCGTAATCAAAGTAGCCACTGATGCGATTTGCCTTGGACAAGCACGACTCCTATTCCTTCTGGAATAACATTGCCGGCGTAAAAATAATACAGCTTGACGTTGGGATGCGTCTCACGATATTTAGGGCCTTGGCGATAGACTTCATTCTGACTATCGCCATGAAACAAAACTCGGCCACGCTTAGGGTTGTTGTGCTTATCCGTCTTGGTGATTTCAACGACAACCCATTGCTCGTGATACCGCTCTCGAATCTCTTTGATTTGAATGTCGTCACGCATGGTTGAATACCGATTTAATGAATGGGCGATTGTAACAACGCAGCATTTATCTTTATTGCCCTCTTTGACCTCTAAAATTTAGTGACCCTTGTGTTTGATCAATCATCGCATTACGCCATTTCCGCGGCCAACTCCTGCTCGCCTTCCACCACGACATTCGGCAACGTTTCCACTTCTTCTCCCAGCGCGGCGCGCAGCGCGACGATGGCGACTTCCAATTGCGAAAGGTCCGGCTCGCGCGTGGTCAAGCGTTGCAGCCACAGGCCGGGCGCGATGAAAAAATTCCAGACCGGGTTGCCAAAGCCTTTGCCGGAGAGGCGAATGAACTCGTATGAAATGCCGCCGATGAGAGGGATGAAAGCGAGACGCTGCAAACGCTCGACGACATTCTCCGGCTTGCCGAGGAACATGAACACGATAATGCTCACGAGCATGACGATCAACAAAAAGCTCGTGCCGCAGCGCGGATGAAAGCGT
>CAYNDW010000390.1:0-6361 GCA_964395375.1 uncultured Cytophagia bacterium | reverse complement strand
TTCGCGAGCTTGAGTGTTTTCAAACGAAACTGATAGCGCGATTTCGGCGCGGCGCGGGTGCCGTCGTTGCGATCTTCGCGCGTCGAAATTGTATGTGTGCTCAGCAGTATGCCGTTCGAAAGCGGCAATGGCGTGCGATACAAGCCGGAATGATTCGCGCTCGGCGTGTCGGTATAGCTGTGCGTGTCGCGATGCGTGAGATATTCGATCTTCGCGTTATCCGCATTCGCGCTCGGCGCGGCTGCCATGCCGATGATCTGCCCGGCGGCGTGCGTGTAAAACTCCGGCGCATCGACGCCGAAATAATAACCCGGCCGCATTGGGTCTTCTTCCATTTGAATAAAATTGACGATGTTGTTTTGATTCGGCCGCGCGCCGGAAGGAATGAACTCGCGCAGATTGGCGTCGTCCTTCATGCTGCGGTTGAAGTAGCCGTGCAGCTCATGGCGGCCGAGGTGATTGACCGTCTCTTCTTCCGTGCCGTCTTCGTTGATCTGCCACGGAAAGAAATCATTGAAAGAATTGCCTTCGAGATTGGTGCCTTGCAGCAAGTCCGTGCGCGAGGCGCGCGGCTCGGGATAGACTTCGTCGCGGTTATTGAGCTTCATCGCATTCGCGGCTTCGCTCGAATAATTGAACGTGCCATAGGTGTTGCCGCCTTGCGCGTCCGCGTCGGCTTGTTGATCGCGCTGCAAATGATCCCACCGCGTGAAGATGACGCGGCCGAAGCTGTCGACTATCGGCGAGAACGAACCCGAGGGCGAATGATTGAGCATGATCAAATCGCCGTTCGCGGGATTGAGACTCCACAGGCCGGTGTTCGTGGGCGCGGATTCGTATTCATCGTGCTGCGGATAAAGATGGCGCTGGCCGTTGCGCGGCCGGTCACTCACGAAGATGATGCGATCATCGCTGCCATAAATCGGGCTGACGTTGTTGTATTGCGTGGGTTGGTTCGCCACTTTAGTGATGACGGGCGTTTCGTTTTTAGCGAGGCCGGTGATTTCATAGAGCTGCCAATAATACGTTTTCACTTCGTAAAGTTTGGGCGCGCCGAGGACCATACTGAACACGGCTTTCTTTCCATCCCAATGCACGGAGGGTTCGCGCACGGCAATGGCTTTGTCGCCTTGCAATCCGCTCATGCCATAGCCCGCGGCTTGCGTGAGATTTTTACTTGTGCCGTCGGGATAGAGAATGTAAAGATCGCCGCCGCGCCCGACGGACTCCATGCTGCCAAGATGATTGCCGAACACGGAGCCAATCGTGGTGAAGTCGGCAGGGATGGGAACTTGGGTAACGAAGAGAATGGGGTTGGGGAGATTGGCGGTTTGGGAGAAGACGGAAACGGAGGTCAATGTGATTGCGACAGCGAACAACCAAGCAAAGCATTTTCTCTGCGGCATGATAACGCTCCTGTTATGTGCGCGAGTGTGACATCTGAGCATTGTTCCATTTAGATTCTTTATATCAACACAAAATAGTTCTTGCGGATGAGCATTTTTTTCTTTTCTTGTTGGTCACAAGAAAAAGACGAGCGCTTAAGCTCAAAGGGCAGAGGGGAACAACTGGGTTCTCTCTCGCATCTCTGCTTTTTGAAGTTGGGCGTTCCGGCAGATCACCTTCTGCTTTCGGGGTTTACCATGTACACATTCACGATTACATTCTATCTCTTCTCCGTCCGGTGTACTTTTCAATAGCCGCGCCTTCTCGCCGCCGCATCATCTTCCAAAAAAGAAAAGCTTCAGCAGCCCCAAAGGAACCGCCAAAGCTTCTCCTGAAACAAGGCAATGCTATTATATCAAATGGCATCACGGGAAGCAACCGTTTCTTTTGGGCTGCGAAGCATGAATTTTTGAATGCTTTGTCAAGAAAGGAATTTCTATGAAGCGCTTTCTAATTCTTTCAGCCGTATTTTTCGCCTTTGTGGCTTTGGTTGCTACTGCTTTTGATTCCAATGCCCGGCCCGCGGACATCAATCAATTCGTTGGCATAGCCAAGTATACCAACGGCAATCCCGCGCCTTATGGCACGGTTGTCAAGGCCTATCTTGGCGGTACGTTAAAAGGACAGACGACAATTATTCGTCAAGACGGTCGCTATCAAATCCAGGGAGACGACGACGATTTTCCCACAGGCAGTTACACATTAACCGCCGATGATCAGGTTGGCATGATAGGCGACGAGCAGAATGTCAGCCACACAATTCATGTCACAACAGAGCGAGATGTTGTGCTGGATACTGCCTACTAATGAGGCGCGTGCATCAAACTTAAATCGAAGCTTCGGAACTGCAAGAATATTCGCTTGCAGTTCCGCTCTTAGGAGAAATCGCTTATGCCCAGCCTTAAGTTCTATTCGTTGATGTTTGGCTTTGTTCTCCTTTCGCAAATAATCTGCCTTCCTTCGATGGTCATGAGTCAAACGCAACCGACACCGGCAGCGGGTTTTCCCTTGCTCATCGACTCGAGCGGATTGTCTAATCCGTTAGAAGGCCCGACCTTGGCCGATCTTAATCGCGACAAGCAATTGGAGATCGTTGTTGCCAGCGGTAATAAGGTTTTTGTTTTTCGTAATAACGGCAGTTTATTTCCGGGCTGGCCTCAAACGACCACTTATGCTACGGTCAACTCTCCGGCCGTTGGCGATCTAGATAACGATGGAGTTTTAGATATCGTTACTTGTGATCGCACTGGTTTCAGTCGCAAGAGTTTTCTTTATGCCTGGAAAGCTACGGGACAGCTTCTGCCGGGCTTTCCCAAACAGTTCGGGTTGATCTCAATGGCGATCACGCTTTATGATTTAGATGATAATGGCACTTTGGAAATCCTGGCTGGAGTCGAACGACAGTTTTATGCTTTTAATCATGATGGCTCTACACTACCGGGCTGGCCCAAAAACCTCGCGCCTTTTTATCCAAACAGCAAAGCTTCGGTTGCAGATATCAATGCCGATGGCGAACCTGAGATAATAGTGGCCGCGGAATTTATAGCGGCGATCAATCAGGAAGAAAATCTTGGTCAACTCTATGCTTGGAATAAAAACGGAGAGCTTCTTTCCGGTTGGCCCATCAAGACTCCGGCGGGGTTTGTATTTGCCGGCTTTTGCAATCCGGCGCTTGCCGATATTGATCATGACGGCTTTATGGAAATTGCCGTAGCAACTTTCAGTGACCGCCGCTCGCCCTCTGGCGGTTTTGCCGCTCTGTATCGCCATGATGGTATCATGATGCCGGGGTGGCCAATTTTCACTGCCGGTCTGGATTCTCTTAATGATCTCAATGCCGCGCCGGCCATCGGAGATATTGATGGCGATGGCGAACTAGAATTGATTTTCGCAGATCAATTCGATCATATCATAGCTTTGAACGGAGACGGCAGCTTAGCTACAGGATGGCCGGCTGTCCTCAAACAAGTGGATTCCACCCTAGTTTTCCGATCGACTTATATGAACCCAGCTATTGGCGACGTTGATGGCGACGGGGAATCAGAAATTTTTATCAACAATAACCAGGCTGATATAGTAGGTGGCTCATGGCTTGGGCGAATTTACGCTATCAACCATGACGCTACTAACCTTTCCTGGTCGCCGTTACGGCCTCGACAGTTTGCCAGCTTGAATACTGTGGCTATGGGCGACCTAGAAGGTGACGGCTCGGTGGAGCTTGTCACCGTTTCCAGCGATGCCAGCGATAAAGAAACCTGGCTCACCGTCTGGGAAATCCCCGGCGTGCCTTATGTCGAAGAGCGTTTTCCTTGGCCAATGTATGGTCATGATCGCTGGCACACTTCGCAATACGGCTTCAAGCCCACGGATGAGCCGACGGTTGGAGTCAAAGAGAACGAAGCGCGCAATCAACTTCCCACAGCCTTTTTGCTGCACCAGAATTATCCCAATCCGTTTTATGGCGCAAGCTCATTGCTTCGCGGTTCGCGCAATAGAACCGAGATCAGTTATCAGTTGCCGGTGACCAGCCATGTCGAGCTGCGCGTTTTGAATCTGCTCGGCGCAGAAGTGCGGCGGCTCGTCGAGGCCACGCAAGTGGCCGGCACATACAAAACATTTTGGGAGGGGAGAGATGAAAGCGGAAAGCTTTTGCCTGCGGGAATTTATTTTTATCGGATGGAGGCGACGCCGCAAAGCCGAGGCGGGGAAATATTTTTTTCAATCAAAAAGCTGACGAAACTCGATTAAACTCCGCTGAAAATTTTATCAAGTCGGTCTCTCCGAAACTTGAAAATCTCCTGCAAGCGCGCTTCCACCGAGACGAAGTGCGCCATACGGCCAAGCGGGCCAAACGGCAAAGCATAATGCACAATGTCCGTCATCTCCACGCCGCCGGCAATCTCGCGGAAGTGATGTTGATGATGCCAAAAGCGATACGGGCCGAAGCGCTGTTCATCCACAAAAAAATGCGGCGCATGCACGTGCGTAATTTCCGTGACCCAGTTGAGCGCGAGACTGCCCCACGGTCGCACTTGATAGGTGACGATCATGCCGGGGTACATTCGCTCAGGAAGTTCGGAGATGACTTTGAAATTTAACCACGCGGGCGTGATCTCGGCGAGGTTGTTGGGATTAGAAAAAAACTCCCAAGCTTGCGCCAGAGCGAGGGGAAGATTTTGTTGTGCGCGGAGCGAATAAAGGTGCAAAGCTCTTCTCCTTTATGAGGTCCGAGATTTCGCGTGCCGCTCTTCTTCGGCTTGTATGGCAACTGAAGCCGAATACTTCGCCGTGTCTAAAGGCAAGGTGAGCCTAAGCTGTGTGCCACGCTCATCCAGGCTCGCGATTTCGACGCTGCCGCCGCATTGCTGCACGACTTGATAAAGCTTCCACAACCCCAAGCCCGCGTGCGGCGTGCCGCGCGTTTTGAAAAAAGGCAGAAAGACCTTGTTACGAATTTCATTTGAGATGCCTTCGCCGTCATCGGAAAATAACACGCGCACGCGCGCATGATCGAGCATCAACTCAACCTCCACTTTGACCGTCTGCGCGCCGGCGTCCAGCGAGTTTTGCAAAGCCTCATCCAGGCCGTCACGCAGCTTGGAAAGAATCCGTATCGGAACCGCGTTCGGCAATTGCGGCAGCGCCATGGTGATTTTTTTCTGCCACCGCTCGGCTAAGGCTTGCAACTCTTGCCGCAGGTCAACGGAGAGGCTCGGAGCTTTGGTAAGATAAGCCGTGAACTCGAGCAATTGGCGCAAAACTTTATCCAACTCTTGCACGCTGCTCTGCGCGCTTTGCAACGCCGGCGCGGCATTTTGCGCGGCGCTGGCCGCGAGTTGATTCTGCAAGGCCTGGATATGCCCGGTGACCCCGGCAAGTTTTTGATTGAGCACTTCCCCCATGCCCACCACGAGATTGACGAGCGCCGCTTGCTTTTCATGATCCAGAACTTTCTGTTCGAGCTGTTTCTGCGCCTCGATATTTTCACAGGTCAAAATTAGAAAACGCAACCGACCCTCGGCGTCGAGCACACGGTCAGAATGAATTTCACATATCACATGTTTGCCGGATTCGGTTTGGGCCAGAAGCTCAAGGCCGGCTTTCTTTTGGGTCAACGCGCGCCAAAGCGCTTCGCGGCTGGAAAGCGGGCTGCTCAACAAATTAAAAAGTTTCTGCCCGCGCAAAGCATGGAGGTCATATTCAAACAACTCCAACGCCACGCGATTCGCTTCGACAATCGTTTCTTCCGCATCAACGACAAGCAAGCCGAGCGGCAAAAATTCTTTCACCGTTGCCAAGAACGTGAGCGTGTGTTGCAACTCTTCGGTCTTGCGCGCAACGGCTTTTTCCAATTCTTCCGCGCGCGCTTTCACGTGGCGCACGCGCCAACGATGCCCGCCGAGCACCAGCCCCGCCGCGGCGAGCCCGCTTAAAATGAAAAACCAGGAAGTGAGATAGAACGGAGCCAGCACCTGAAACTGTAAGCTGGCATTGTGCGCGGAAGGCACGCCGAGAGCGTTCACGCCGCGCAGGTGAAAGGTATAACGTTGGGGCGCGAGGTTCGTGTAGCGTATACTCCGGTCTTGCGCGATCTGCTGCCATTCGGCGTCGAAGCCTTCGAGCCGAACGCTATTTCTTATTTTGTTTTCGTTGAGATGCGAAAGCGTGGCAAAGTGGAGCGTGACCGTCGATTGATAGGGTACACGCAAACGTTTGCCGCCGAGATCGTGATAGCTTTTACCATTAACTTCGAGAGCCGTAATCTTCACCCGCGGCGGCGGAGAGGTTGCAGGCAGCAGCGCGGTGGCGATGCGGCTCGCGCCGCCGATGGTGCCGATCCAAAGATAGCCTTCCGCGTCTTTCAACACCGCGCGCGTGTTGCATTCGTCGTCGCGCAAGCCGTCCGCAGCGTTGA
>CAYNDW010000389.1:0-6361 GCA_964395375.1 uncultured Cytophagia bacterium | reverse complement strand
AGAATATCTGGACGCCATACGCGAGCGCGTTTGTCCCTATTGCATGGATTCGGTTATGCTCGGCAAACAATTCGTGCGCTGCGGCTTACCTCGGGAACGTACCTGTCCCATCGAGCTTTATCTGCCGCAAATCGTCGACGTCGTGGAATCGATCGACAGCCCGTTGCTCACAGACTACGTTTCCACACTACGCGATAAAGTTTGCGCGTTTTGTGAAAATTCCGAAGGCGATTTTTGCGCGCTCCGGCTGCACGCGGATTGCGCGCTGGATCGTTACTTCATGCTCGTCGCGGAAGCCGTGCAAGAGGTCGATACACGGTTGAACGCAGAGTACGCGACGATTGGTATTCCCTAGCGCAGAGTTCTACGATTCGGCTGCACCGTTCTCCTTAGTCATTTTGAAAAGGAGTGTTACAAATTAATTCTAAAGCTGGTGCATTACAACGAAGTGGCGCAGCGCAAACGGATATCATGTGTCATGGTATAACGCAAGGAGAAAGCCTCGTGCAAATTTATCACACTCTCATTCGTTCGGCCCTCTTGTTCCTCGTTGTGCTCACGCTGCTGCTGAAGCCTGGCGGCGTGTTCGCGCATTGCGATGGGATGGACGGCCCGGTGGTCAAGGCCGCGCAGAAAGCGCTCGAAACCGGCAACGTGAATTTCGTTTTGATTTGGGTGCAGAAAAAGGATGAAGCCGAAGTTCGCAACGCCTTTCAGCAAACGCTAACCGTGCGCAAGCTCGGCGCGGAAGCGCAGCGATTGGCCGACAAATATTTCTACGAAACGCTGGTTCGCGTTCATCGCGCCGGCGAAGGCGAGTCGTACACGGGATTGAAGCCTGCGGGCCGCGATCTTGGCCCGGCGATTCCGGCAGCGGACAAGGCGTTGGCGAGCGGTTCCGTGGAGCCGTTGTTGAACCTATTGAACGAGGCCGTGCATCACGGCATGCACACCACATTTGCACAAGCCGTGGCGAAAAAGAAATTCGACCACGACAACATTGAAGCCGGACGCGAGTATGTGAAGGCTTATGTGCAATTCATTCACTACGTCGAACGGCTCTATGAAGCTGCCGCAAAACCGGCGGAAGCGCACGAAGCCAATCACGATGAGAAGTAAGAGGAACGCTTTCATGACAACCAAAACCGCAGTTGAAGATTTTGTCGCGCAGCGTAAGCTCGCCCTCGTCGGCGTGTCGCGCGGCGGCAAAAAATTTGGCAACATGGCCTTCAAAACGCTCAAGCAAAACGGCTACTGCGTGTTTCCCATCAATCCCTACGCTGAGACGATTGCAGGGGAGCGTTGCTATCCCAACTTGCAAGCCTTGCCGGAGCCGGTAGGCGGCGTGCTCGTGGTCGTGCCTTCAAATGAAACGGAGCAAGTGGTGCGCGATGCCGCCACTGCCGGTATTCGCCGCGTGTGGTTGCAGCAAGGCGCTGAATCCGAAGCCGCAATCCGATTCTGCGAAGAGAACGGTATTGCGGTGCTACACGGCGAGTGTGTTTTGATGTTTGCACAGCCGGTGTCTTCTTTTCATCGCTGTCATCGTTGGATATGGAAAACGTTGGGCAAACTGCCGCAGTGAGATTACTCCCGACTCTCGCGGGCACGCGCTGCTAACACTTCTTCTTCGGTGCGAGAAAACCATGAAATCGCTTGCAAAGTTAATCGACGTGACCGCCGAGAATGTTGCTGAAAGAGGCTTCTTCTGCTATATGAGTAAAACCGAAGCCGAGGGCTATAAACGAAAATTGCATTGGCTCAAAGCACG
Source organism: uncultured Cytophagia bacterium (assembly GCA_964395375.1). GTDB lineage: Bacteria > Zhuqueibacterota > Zhuqueibacteria > Zhuqueibacterales > Zhuqueibacteraceae > JABWAN01. The sequence continues at coordinate 4,590 of CAYNDW010000389.1, read as the reverse complement.
CTTCGCAGAAGGCCTTCGCATCAAAATGTATGAACTGCCGCAGCGCGGGTTTATCGAATACATTCCCGGCGAATATGCGTGGCGCACGGTCGATGCGAAAGGTTATATGTTCATTCATTGCTTGTGGGTCGTAGGCAAAAGCAAAGGGCAGGGGCTTGGCGGCCGCTTGCTCAAGGCGTGCCTCAAGGACGCGCGCAAAGCCGGCATGCACGGCGTAGCCATGCTAACCAGCGAAGGGAACTGGCTGGCCGGAAACGAGCTATTGCTGCAACACGGCTTCGAGTCGGTCGCGCACGCCTCGCCTTCATTCAACATGATGGCGCTGCGCTTTGGCGAAGCGCCATTGCCAACGTTGCTGAACAGTTGGGAGGAGAAAGCGAAAGCGTTCGCGCACGGATTCACCGTCTTTCGCTCGGAGCAATGCCCCTATATCGACGATGCCGTTCAAACCGTATTGGACACGGCAAAAAGACTCGGCCGCGCAAGCCGCGTGGTTGAACTAAAAACCGCTGAAGAGGTCAGGAATCTCGCACCCTCGCCTTATGGCGTATTTAGCATCGTGTACAATGGGAATTTATTGTCGCAGCATTATCTGCTGGAAAAAGATCTATTGAAAAAGCTGTCAGAAATTGATTCGGCCACAACCAAAGTGAAATAACACTCTGGGAGAAAAACCACATGGATTCAACTCCGGGTAATGGCTGGAAGCTGTTCTTGATTAAATTTGTCCATACGCTGATTTGGATATTCTTTGTAGCCGTCATCGGCTACATATTGTACGCTGGATTTTTTAATAGACTTGGCGCTTTGGTTTGGATTGCCATTAGCTTGATTGTTTTGGAGGGCGTCATCATAATGCTGAATAAAGGAAGTTGTCCACTGACTCCCCTCGCCGCAAGATACACCAACCGGAGAGACGACAGCTTTGATATCTTTTTGCCCAACTGGTTGGCCAGGAACAACAAGATAATATTCGGTACGATCGCTTTCTTGGGTTTCGTCATCGTAGTATACAGAGTGATAACATAAGGCGGAGGCTGCTGCCTGCTGCCCGCAACAGCACACACGTGATTGCTGCTCTCAAGGAAAAAATCAATGATGCTTCGCTAGCGGAAAAGGATTCCTTCTAAATGACATGTGAGGAGCAAGTTGTAATTTAGATATCACTCGGAGTCGTAACAACCTTGGCACGCGCAGCTTCGACGGTTCTTGTGAATCATACATAAGGGAGCTGCAATGAACAACGTCGACCCCAATAGCTTTGCCTGCTTTTTTCTCTCGCTGCTCACGTTGGGTGTTAAGAAATTTTTTAGCGTGCCGCAGGGGCATGAGCAATTGATCACGGCTTTCGGGAAATGTGTGCGCACCGTGCCGCCGGGGTTGGGTTCATGCTGGAGTTGGTGGGGGGTATATCAAAAGCCGTTTCGGCTGGTTTCCGTGAAAGAGCAAGTCAAAGACTACAAAGAAGAGGAAGTCTTCACGCGCGACAGCGTGCGCTGTACGATCAATGTGGTGGTGTATTACACAATCATCGACGCCCTCAAGGCGATATTCGAGATCGACAACTATGAGGAAGCGATTCGGCAGTTGGTTAAAGCCGCTCTGCGCAACGAGTGCGGAGACCTTCCCGCCATGCAGTTGCTTGCAGGCCGGCGCAAACTGATCGAAAGCCTGCGCAAAACCCTGGAAACGGACGCCAAACCTTGGGGCATCTCTGTGCGGTTGGTTGAAATCACGGAGATCAATCCCCACGACCTCCGCTAAAAACGAGGTGCTTTATGATCAACATTCAATGCGCCGATCAAGAACGCGGCTATTTTTCCGATGAGAAAGAGTTATTGAGCAAGGAAGCGGAGCACTTGCGCAATTTCTATTCGCTCACCGGTGAATCGCGTAAAGAGTACATCATCAAAATGGCGGAGGCCGAAGCCGAGCGCATCAAAATTGTGCGGCGGGCGCAAGCCGAGGGCGTCTTGGCCATTCGCAAAGCCGAGGCCGAAGGCTTTCGCATGATCGGAGAAGCGCTTTCGAAACTCGATACGCGCGAATTGGTCGTGCAATTGGCCGGCTTGATGGCGGTGCAACAAGTCTCGCAGTCACTCGCCGAAGGCAAAGCCACGAAACTATTTCTGCCGCAAAATCTCGGCGACTTGTTTTCACTGCTCGCGGTGGGACAAGAGGTGCTCACTCGCGCCGGCGAAGCCGCCGCAACAAAGGCGGCGTAAATATGCCGGCAACAACACCACTATCGTTTATCGCAAACGCTTCGCGAAATTCCCATGCGCATTAGTCACAAACTCATCATTGCCGTTGTGGTCGTGGCGCTCGCCCTCCTCGGCGTTTTTGCCTATTTAATTCTCACGACGCAACGCGCCCAACAACTCAAAGAGCTCGAACGCAGCGCGCATCAGCTCAGCGAGACGGTGAAGAGCAGCACGAAGTACGATATGCTCCTCAATCAGCGCGAGTCCGTGCATCGCATCATCAACACCATCGGCGCGCAGCCGGGCATTGAGAAAGTGCGCATCTTCAACAAAGAAGGGGCAATCATTTTTTCCACGGACACGCTGGATGTCGGCAAGTTGGTAGATAAAAAAGCCGAAGCCTGTTATGCTTGCCATGCCGCGGATCAGCCGCTGGAGCGTGTGCCGATCGAAGACCGGACCCGCATTTTTCAAGCAGAAAAGCAACCGGCCACGTTGGGCATCATCAACCCGATCTATAACGAACCGAGTTGTTGGCAGGCTGCGTGTCACGCGCATGACGCGCAGCAAAAAGTTCTCGGGGTGTTGGATATCACCATGTCCCTCGCCGAGGTTGAAGCGGGCATGCGCGCGAGCACCTTGCGCTTGCTGCTTTTTGCGTTGAGCGCGATTGCGGCCATCAGTTTGATGATTTACTGGCTCGTGCATGTGATCGTACTCAAACCCTTGCGCCAAATCGTGACGGCCACGCAGCACGTCGCCGCCGGCGATCTCACCTATGCGATTCCAATGCACCAACGCGATGAGATCGGCGCGCTCGCGCAATCTTTCAATGAAATGACGCGCAGGCTGGCGGAAACGCAGCGGCAATTGTTTCAATCCGAAAAACTGGCTTCCGTGGGCAGGCTTGCCGCGGGCGTGGCGCATGAGATCAACAACCCGCTCACGGGCGTGTTGACATATAGCAGCTTCCTGCTCAAGCGCGCGGAAGACAAGCCCGAGATCAAGGAAGACCTCGAAGTGATCGTGCGCGAGACCAAACGCTGCCGTGAAATCGTGAAAGGCTTGCTCGATTTCGCGCGGCAATCGCCCGCGGAAAAAAATCGCGTGGCAATCAACGAGGTGATCAAACGCAGCGTGCAGATTTTGGCGAATCAGCTCGCAAAGCATAAAATTCAAATCGAGCAGCAGCTTGCGCCGGATTTGCCGGAGCTTGAGGCGGACGCGAATCAATTGCAGCAGGTGCTCGTCAATTTGATTATGAACGCGAACGATGCTCTGGCAGAGAACGGCGGCACGATTACGGTGAGCAGCGCATTACTGGCAAACGAAGCGAATGTCCGGCGGCCACACATTCAAATCCAAGTGCGCGACACCGGCTGCGGCATTCCCGCGGAGAACTTATCAAAAATCTTCGAGCCGTTTTTCACCACAAAAGGACAAAAAGGCAACGGCCTCGGGCTGGCAATCGTGTGGGGCATTATTGAAAAACACAATGGCCGCATTGCGGTGGAGAGCAAGCTCGATGCGGGCACGACGTTTACGATATTGTTGCCGGTGAAGAGCGAAGCGAAGATTGAGAATCGTGGCTAGAAGATGGTGGATTGTAATTACCCTCGGGCCTGTCATTCTGGAAGAACCTTCCCTAGTGCTCGGCACGCAGCCGATCATTGTGAGGCATACCCAGTGCGAGGGAAGTTTCTTCCGGAATGACAATGCCTAGAAAGGAGTACGCTATGGTTGCATTATTAGTTGTCGCGATGATCGTTGCTTTTCTGGTGATTGATATCGTTGTGCGCGTAGTCTCGGCAAGAATGAAGGAAGTCAAGGCGCGCAAGGAGCGGCTTGCAGCTTTGGACATCGGCTTGAATCTCGATTTCACGCACGAAGCGAAATCGCTCAAGCGCGTCGAGGTGCCGCGGCCGTTCGCGCGCATTCTCGCGGTGGACGATGAGCCGGTGGTGCTGGATAGCTTTCGAAAAATTCTCGTGGTGGCCGGCTATGCAATCGACACCGTGGAAAGCGGACGCGAAGCGCTCGGCCTGGTGCAAAAGCACAAATATGATTTCGTCTTCACGGATTTGAAGATGCCGGAGATGGACGGCCTCGATGTGGTCAAGGGCGTGAAGCATTTCAGCCCGGAGACCGACGTCATCGTCATCACCGGCTATGCGACGATCGAGTCGGCGGTGAATGCGATGAAGTTTGGCGCGATGGATTACGTGCAGAAACCTTTCACCGAAGATGAACTCGTCGACTTCACGAAGAAGTGCTGGATTCGCCGGCAAGATCATCGCGAAAAGCAACTCAAGCCGACCGTGCGCGTGTTGACGAGCGCGCGGCCGTTGGAGCATGAATTTTCGCTGCCCGGCGGTGTGTTCATTTC